>JALXAG010000238.1 GCA_026992315.1 Sneathiellales bacterium
CAGTTGATCAGTGCCGCCTTAACATTGCCGACATGCAGATAACCCGTCGGCGAAGGGGCGAAACGGACCAGAACGCTCATGACAGTCCCTTGTCGTATTCAGCGGCGCGAAAACGGTTGGTGATCGGATAACGGCGGTCGCGGCCGAAACTGCGCGCCGTGATCTTGACCCCCGGCGGCGCCTGACGGCGCTTGTATTCGGCCAGGTTCAGCAAATGCTCCACCCGGCGAACCACCGCCTTTTCATGACCGCGGGCGACGATCTCGCCAACGCCCATTTCCTTTTCCACCAGACAGTGCAGAATATCGTCCAGCACCGGATATGGCGGCAGGCTGTCTTCGTCGCGCTGGTCCTCGCGCAGTTCCGCGGAGGGCGGTTTCTCGATCACCCGATCGGGCATCACCCGCCCGCGCGGCCCCAGAAAGCCTTCGCCATGATGGGCATTGCGCCAGTGACACAATTCGAAGACCATCGTCTTGTAAACATCCTTCAACACCGAAAACCCGCCGCACATATCCCCGTACAGGGTGGCATAACCGACGGACATTTCCGATTTGTTGCCGGTGGTCAGAACCATCGGCCCCAGCTTGTTGGAAATGGCCATCAGAATCATACCGCGGATACGGGACTGGATGTTTTCCTCGGTAATATCCGCCGGGCGGCCGGCAAAAAGCGGCTCCAGCATGCCGCCAAAAGCGGCAACCGCCGGTTCGATGGGAATTTCATCCAGCCGCGTTCCCAGGAGCCGGGCGCATTCGGCGGCATCCTCCAGGCTTTCGCGGCTGGTGAAGCGCGAGGGCATCATCACGCAATGAACCCGTTCCGCCCCCAGCGCATCGACGGCCACCGCCGCCGACAAGGCCGAATCGACCCCGCCCGAAAGGCCCAGCACCACGCCGGGAAAGCGGTTCTTTGTCACATAATCGCGCAGCCCCAGCACCATGGCGTTATAGACCTCGGCCAGGCGTTCCCCGGTCGGCGCCACGGCGGCGAGCTGACAAAACCAGCGCCCGTCATCGCCCCGGCGCCATTCGCCGATCGCCAGCGCCTCGTGCCAGGACGGCGCCTGCAGGGCCAGGCTGCGGTCGGGGTTGAGCACGAAGGAGGCTCCGTCGAACACCAGCTCGTCCTGTCCGCCGATCTGGTTGACATAGGCCAGCCCCAGCCCGCTTTCGACCACCCGGGCGGTGGCATGGTTCAGGCGGGTATCCGGCTTGTCCAGTTCAAAGGGCGAGCCATTGGGCACCAGCAGGATTTCCGCGCCTGTCTCGCTCAGACAATCGACGACATCGCCCGTCCAGATATCCTCGCAGATCGGCACGCCGATGCGCACGCCGCGGAAATCGACCGGCCCCTGAAGGGGCCCCGGCGCGAAGACGCGCTTTTCATCGAACACGCCGTAATTGGGCAGATCGTGCTTGTAGCGAAGCGCCTGTATCCTGCCGCCATCCAGCAGGGCAACGGCATTGTAAAGCCGCCCCTCATCCACCCAGGGGCCGCCCAGCAGCATCGCCGGCCCGCCGTCGCCGGTGGCGGCGGCGGCCTTTTCCATCGCCGCCATCGCCGCCCGTTGCACCGCCGGTTTCAGCACCAGATCCTCAGGCGGATAGCCGATGAGAAACAATTCCGGAAAAACGATCAGATCGGCATCGCCGGCATCGGCGCGCGCCTGCAGCGCCCGGTCGAGATTGCCGGCGATATCGCCGACCACGGGGTCGAGCTGCGCCATGGCGATGCGGAGGGTATCCGTCATGTTGCGTTCCCCGGCAGGGCTTCAGGAGTCGCGCCTGAGCAGAAATTCGCGTCCGACCTTGACGCTGGGCTTGCCGTCATAGGCGATCACATCGGCGGTGGCATAGGTTTCCGACCAGCGCTCCGGCAGGTACGAGCCTGTCCCCACCAGGTCGATCGGCGCATCGACCGAGGCCATGACCTTGCATTTCTCCGGCCCGAAACCGGAGCTGACGACGATGCGCACCTTCTCGAAACCGGCATTATCGAGGCTTTCGCGCATATGATAGATGGCGGCGGCGCTGACACCGGTACCGACCAGCCAGCGCAGTTCCTTTTCGCTGCGGTACTGGCGGATGGCGCGCGGCTGATGGCGTTCGAGCACCGCATAGGAACGCGCCGGATCCAGCCCTTCGACATAACGGCCGCCATGGGTGTCGAGACGCACGGAAAGACGGCCCGCCTCGGCCATGTCGCGCATTTCCCGGCAGACTTCCAGCGCATCGGTGACTTCCCGCCCGAAATAATCGACCAGCACCGTCAGCGGATCGTCGGGGAAGGTTTCGGCGAACATCTGCGCGGCGCGCAGCGTCGAACCCGCATAGCCGATCAGGGCATGGGGCATGGTGCCGAATCCCCCTTCGTTGCCGAAGTAATGCGCGGTTTCATCATTGGCATTGCCGATGAAGCCGACCGCCTGAACATCGCGCTTCGCCGCCGCGCTGCCGACAGAGGCCGCATAAGCCATCATTTCGGCCATTTCCGCCCCGGCGCAGTGGCGGGCATCCATGGCCAGGAAGGCCACGTTCGGCATGTCGCAGCACATGGAATAGGCATTATAGGCAGCGACACAGGCCGCGCCCAGCTTCTGCAGATACAGGGTTTCCAGATCGACGAGCTGATAAAGCGACCCGGTGATATAGGCAAGCGGTTCGCCCGCGCCGACCCAATCCCCCTCGGCAAAGCAGAGGTCGAGCTTGAATTCCACCCCGCGCTCCGCCGCGACCGTTTCGAGAAATTCGCTCATCAGTCGCGGACAGAAAATCACCGGGCGGCGCATGAACACCGCATAGGTGACGGTCTTGTCGCCGAAACGCTTGACGATCGCTTTCGAGCGGCGGAAGTAATGATCCGTCCGCCGGGCGATGGCCCGTTCAGAAGGGGAAAGATGTTTCATGCCACAACAGCCCGGTTGTGTCAGGAAGCCTCGGCCACGCGCCGGTCCTGACCCGAACGCTCCTTCTTCAGCATTTCCGCGACCAGGAAGGCCAGTTCCAGCGACTGGCTGGCATTCAGGCGCGGATCGCAATGGGTGTGATAACGGTCGCCCAGGCGTTCATCGGTAATCGCCTGCGCCCCGCCGATGCATTCCGTCACGTCCTGACCGGTCATTTCGAAATGCACGCCGCCGGCATGGGTTCCCTCCGCCTGATGAACGGCGAAGAATTCCCGCACTTCCTGCAGCACCCGGTCGAAGGGGCGGGTCTTGAAGCCCGACGAAGACTTGATGGTGTTGCCGTGCATCGGATCGCAGGACCAGACGATCTTGCGCCCTTCGCGTTTGGCGGCGCGGATCAGCGCCGGCAGGTGCTTTTCGACATTGCCCGCCCCGAAACGGGCAATCACCGTCAGCCGCCCGGGATCGTTGTCGGGGTTGAGCTTGTCGATCAGGCGCAGGAATTCATCCGCATCCAGGCTCGGCCCCGCCTTGACGCCGATCGGGTTGGCAACGCCTGACAGGAATTCCACATGCGCCCCGTCCACCTGGCGGGTACGGTCGCCGATCCACAGCATATGGGCCGAGGTGTCGT
>JALXAG010000239.1 GCA_026992315.1 Sneathiellales bacterium
CCGCCCGCGTACCAGCGGCGGGGGATGGCGTTCCACCATATCGGCAAGCCACTGATTGAGCCGCCCGGTCGGAATGCGCCGCTGCCACTGCTCATAGATGGCGAAAACCGCCGGCATCAGCTTTTCCACCCCCTTGCCGGTCAGCGCCGACAAGGTCACGACCGGCACGCCACGAACCTGCGGCAGGGAAATTTCCAGCTTTTCGCGGATGTAGCGCATGGTTTCGGCGCGGTTCTCCACCGCATCCCATTTATTGACCGCCAGTATCAGGGCGCGCCCCTCCTCGATCACGCGCGCGGCGATGACCAGATCCTGCTTCTGCAGGGCGATGCGCCCGTCGACCAGCAACACCACGACCTGCGCCATGTCGACGGCACGCAGCGCATCGGCCACGGCCAGCTTTTCCAGTTTTTCCGAAACCCTAGCCCGCTTGCGCATGCCGGCGGTATCGACCAGGCGGACCCGGCGCCCCTCATATTCCCAGTCGATGGAAATGGCATCGCGTGTGATGCCCGGCTCCGGCCCCGTCAGCATGCGCTCCTGCCCGAGAAGGCGGTTGATCAGGGTTGATTTGCCGGCATTGGGCCGGCCGACGATGGCCACCTGTATCGGTGCTTCGCTGTTATCCTCTTCCTCCTCCGCGCCGGAGCGATCCTCCAGCGCGGCGATGGCATCGTATAATTCGTTCAGCCCCTGACCATGAGCGGCCGACAGCGCCACGGGATCCCCCAGGCCCAGCTCATATGCTTCGAGCAGCCCGGCTTCGCCGGGGCGGCCTTCGGCCTTGTTGGCGCAAAGCAACACCGGCACCTGATGGCGACGCAGCCATTTGGCAAAATGGTGATCCAGCGGCGTGACACCGGCACGGGCGTCAATCAGGAACACGGCCAGATCCGCTTCCTTCAGCGCTTCCTCTATCTGCAGGCGCATCCGCCCCTGAAGGGTTTCGGGATCGTCATCCTCGTAACCGGCCGTGTCGATCACCCTGAATTCGAGATCGCCGAGACGCCCGGTCCCCTCGCGCCGGTCGCGGGTGACGCCGGGCTGATCGTCCACCAGGGCGAGCCTTTTGCCCACCAGACGGTTGAACAGGGTCGATTTGCCGACATTCGGCCTGCCGACGATTGCAATTGTCTTTGTCATGGCCTCTCTAACGCAGCGCAATCAGCGATGCGTTTTCCGTGAGAATGAGCAGTGTCTTTGCCACCACCACCGGCGGCACGCCGACACCGTCATCCAGTGTCATCCGGCCGGTGATCCGCCCGTCATAGGGAGAGACGGAATACACAAGACCGTTGGAAGAGGCAACGATCAACTTCTCCCCGGCCAGAACCGGGCCATACCAGGTGACGGGATCGCTTTTCGGATCCTCCTCATCCTCGTAACGGGGAAGGCGGGTCACCCAGCGCACGCCGCCTTCGGGCACATAGATATTGACCAGTTCGTTGTTCTCGCTCAGCAGGAACAGGAAATCGCCCGCCACCCAGGGAGATTGTTGCGCGCCGATGTCGCGGTCCCATATGCGCCGCCCTTCGCGCAGGCTCAGCGCCACCGCGCGCCCGGCATGGCTGGCGGCATAGACACGGCCGTCATCGATCACCGGGGAGCCGCTGATATCGTTCAGCGCATCGATCGAGGTGACACGGCGAATGCGGGTCAGGGTATCGCTCCAGGCAACGCGGCCGTTCTCCACCCTGAGCGCCACCAGTTCGCCCGAGGAGAAGGGAACGACGACCACGTCCCCCGAAACCGCGGCCGCCCCGGCGCCGACCAGACCGGCGCTTTCGGCAATACCGCTGTAGCGCCACAACTCGCTGCCGTCTACGGCGGAGAGTGCATAAAGCTGATTGTCATAGGTAACGGCGAAAACCCGCCCGGCATCCACCGTCGGTGCGGCGCGCATGGGAATACCGATATTCTTCCGCCAGAACAGGCGCCCGGTTTCCGCATCCAGGGCCCAGACATCGCCGAAAGCCGTCGTGGCATAAACGATGCCCTTCCAATAAGCCAGCCCGCCGCCGATACTGCCGCGTTCTTCGCCCTTCGGGGTCAGGCCGACGCGCCACAGGCGGCTGCCATCGGCAAAATTCACCGCCGTAAGATTGCTGTTGGCATCGAGAACGAAGACCTTGCCCGCCGCCATCACCGGCGGATTGACCATACGGCGCTCATCGTCATCGCCCGTGCCGACCGATACCGACCATAGCTGTTTCAGCGTATCGCCAAGGGCCAGATGCCCCGGTGCGTGATCGGGCTCGCCCCCCTGCTGGGGCCATGCGGCATTGACCGCCGGGGGCGGAAGGCGCACGGCGATATCGGCCAGTTCAGGATCGGCGGAAACGCTGCGTTCCAGCGACAGGATCGAGATTCTTTCCCCCGGCAGGGGCGGGCCGTCGCTTTCGCCCAGCCAGTCGGGCAATTCACAGGCGGAAAGCGTTACCGCCAACAGCGATAGCGCACTCACACGGCTTATGGCCTGCCATATTCTGCGCATTGGCGAAACGACCCGGTTCAATTGCCTGTTCCGGCAGCATCCGCGCCCAGACTGTCGAGCAGTTCCTGCGCGCGCGCCTTCACCGGTGCAGGAGCCGTCGCATCCTCGCTCAGCCCCTCAAGCAGAGTGCGGGCCGTGTTTTTATCGCCATCGCGGATGGCAAGGACGGCCAGCATCTCGCGCGCAATGTGACGCCAGGGCGATGTTTCGCCGTTCAGCCCTTCGAGACGGGCGCGCAATGCGGCGCTGTCTCCCGTCTCCATATCGAGCATGGCGATATAATAATTGGCCATATCCCTGAACGGCCGATCGGCATCCTCATCGGCAGCCAGGGTTTTCAGGGTATTCAGCGCTTCGGCGCGCTTGCCCTGGGCAAGGCGGATCTGCGCCACGCGCATCAGCGCCGGCCCCTTATAGCCTGAGGAGGCCTGCGGCAGAAAATCGGTCAGCGCCTTGTCGGCCGCATCGTATTTGCCCGCCGCAATCTGATCGAGAATGGCAAGGAAGATCGCCCCCTGCTCCCGCGCCTGCCGGGCCTTGTATTCGCGCCAGCCGACGGTCGCGGCGGTGCCGCCAATGACGATGACCGCGGCAATCACGGCCAGAATGCCGTATTTCTTCCATAATTCCAGGAATTTGTCCTTGCGGACTTCTTCGTCGACTTCGGTGAAGATATCGGCCACTCTGGTTCTCCGACCCTGTGATATATGCATCCGTGCAAGCGCCCCGGCCCCATCGGCCAGAAGGCTTTCAGCGGGGTAAAATAGCCGGGGGCGGAGGTATTAGCAATCGCGGCGGGACGAATTTGTTTCGGATACAGGCCCCGTTTTCCCCATATGCCACAGCAACAGGCGGGTATGGCGGCCATCGCTCAGTTCCAGCACTTCATCGCAAGGGTGTTTTTCTGCCGCGAAGCTATTGGAAATGAACAGGCTTCCCGGCCTCATCTCCCTCATGGCCTTGTCAATCAGCTTCTCCATTGGCGCCGGGGAGAGAAAGGCATAAGCGACATCGACATCCTCGAGCGGAAAA
>JALXAG010000240.1 GCA_026992315.1 Sneathiellales bacterium
ATATGGGCATTGCGGTGACAATAGACCCTGCCCCAGGGCGGCATCAGGGCCGATAGCGCCAGCGCATTGGCCGCCGTTCCGGTGGCGACGGGAAAAACCGCGACTTCACGCTCGAAGATGGACGACATTGCCTCCTGCAGGCGGTCGCTCCATCGATCGGCGCCATAGGCCGGGGCCCTGCCGTCATTGGCGCGGGCCAGCGCCGCCATGATTTCCGGGGCCACGGGGGCGGTATTGTCACTGCCGAAATTCATATCCTGCATCCTCTTCCCATTTACCCGCATCCGCGGTCAATGTGACGGGAACGGGGGCGAAACCGTTACCCAGCGGCCGCCAGGCCGTCATCTCCATCATCCCGCTACTGCCGGGGGCGGCGATCAGCCACAACAGGTGTTTTTCCACAATGGCGGCCCGATCCGCTGCCGAAGGCTCGGCCAGGCCGTTCGGGTGACCGTGATAATGTCCGGTCACGCAAAAGGGGCCGGTACGCAGCTCTTTTTCAAGCTTCAGACGCAGCAGCGGATCGATTTCGAAATGCCGGCGGGGATTGCCTGCGATATTGCGGGAAGGACAAGCCCTGAACACATGCCAGCCGGCATCGTCGACCCGGCCGATCAGCAGGCCGCAGGCCTCTTCGGGCAGGCGGTGGCGGCAATCGTCGATAACCCGCTGCCAGAGCCGCCCGGCCATCCATAACCGCCGCGTCATGGCCGCCTGAAATCGAAGCCGCCCAATTCCCGCCCGTCATCGAGGGCAAAGACCAGAACACGCAGATTGCCGTCCGTCGCCCTGATCGTCACCACCAGCCGGTCACCGGCAACCATGACATTACCGACCGTCTCGCCGGGGCGAAGATCGATGCGGTGTCGGCCGATCCTCTCCGCGGATGCGGAGGGAGCCGCCCTGCTCACGGTGGTTCCGGCATCGCCGTCCTTGCCAAGCCTGCCGAATTTATAGACAAAGGCGGCAATGAGCGCCGCCATCCCGGCCACCAGAAGCACGCCAAGAAAGATGACGATGAATTTCAAACGGCGTAGATTGGGTTCCGAATTGAGCGACATGGTTGAAAATCTTGAACAATCCTGAAAAACATCTGGCGGTCACGGCCGGGGCGGAACATGCCGGGGAACGGCTCGACAAATTTCTGTCCCGCGAGGTTGAATCCCTTTCCCGCTCCCGCCTCAAGGCCCTGATCGGCGAGGGCCGCCTGCGCTGCGGGGAGCAGACGATAACGGACCCGGCCCGCGCGGTCAAACCGGGAGAGTCCTTCACCCTGACCCTGCCGGAACCGGAAAGCCCCGAACCGGCGGCCGAGGATATCCCCCTCGCCATCGCTTATGAGGACGACGATCTCATCGTTGTCGACAAGCCGCCGGGCATGGTGGTGCACCCGGCGCCGGGCAATCGTGGCGGCACGCTGGTCAATGCCCTGATCGCCCATTGCGGCAGCAGCCTTTCCGGCATTGGCGGCGTCCGCCGCCCCGGCATCGTGCACCGTATCGACAAGGACACCTCCGGCCTGCTGGTCATCGCCAAGAACGACCGTGCCCATGCAGGGCTGAGCGATCTGTTCGCCCGCCACGATATCACGCGCATCTATCTGGCATTATGCTGGGGAATTCCGGCGCAACTGCGCGGGCATATCGATGCGCCGATCGCCCGCCACCCCGTCCACCGCAAGAAAATGACGGTCCGTGCACAGGGCCGGCATGCCGTGACCCGCTATCAGCGCCTGCAGTCCTGGCATGATGCCGTATCGCTGATCGGCTGCATGCTGGAAACCGGACGCACCCACCAGATACGGGTACACCTGAGCCATATCGGCCATCCTTTGATCGGCGATCCCGTATACGGCCGCCCCCGGCGCGGATTGCTGCAGAACCTGCCGGAAGCGGCCCGCATCGCCATCCGCGCCTTTCCCCGACAGGCCCTGCATGCGGCGCTGCTGGGCTTCCGCCACCCCGTCACCGGGAAATATCTCGAATTCACGGCCCCGCCGCCTGCGGATTTTGCCGCATTGATGGAAAAACTCAGCGGTGAAAGGCTTGAAACCGCCCGCTTCAATCACCATTTGAGCAAGGTGTTGGCATCGTTGCACCCTGCCCCTGGCGAGAAGCGCGAACAGCAATCCGCCGGCGGGTTTCGGGGAATGGAAAAGACCAGAAACGGGTAAACGCTGCCAAACAATTCAGGTGGGGAGAATCCAGACATATGGGAAACAATATCGTTCCGACCCTCGATGGCGGTCTGTCACAGTATCTGCAGGAAATACGCAAATTTCCGATGCTGGACCCGGAAGAGGAATTCATGCTGGCCAAGCGCTGGCAGGAACATCGCGATCAGGAGGCCGCGCATAAGCTGATCACATCCCATCTGCGCCTGGTGGCCAAGATCGCCATGGGCTATCGCGGCTATGGCCTGCCTGTGGCCGAGCTGATCGGCGAAGGCAATATCGGCATGATGCAGGCGGTCAAGCGCTTCGATCCCGATAAGGGCTTTCGCCTCGCCACCTACGCCATGTGGTGGATCCGCGCCGCCATACAGGAATATATTCTGCGCTCCTGGTCCTTGGTGAAAATGGGCACCACCGCCGCACAGAAAAAACTGTTTTTCAACCTGCGCAAGATCAAGGGCAAGATGCAGGCGCTGGAGGAAGGCGACCTGCCGCAGGAAACCGTCCGGCAGATCGCCGACAAACTGTCGGTTTCCGAAAGCGAGGTCATCCAGATGAATCGCCGCATGGCGGCGCCGGATCATTCGCTGAACGCGCCGATGCGCGCCGAAAGCGAAGGCGAATGGATGGACTGGCTGGTCGATGAAAACATCGATCAGGAAGAAAGCTATGCCGAAAACGAGGAACTGAGCCTGCGCCGCGAAATGCTGGCGGAGGCCATGAAAACCCTGAACGAACGCGAGCGGCACATTCTGAACGAACGGCGTCTGAAGGACACCCCCTCGACGCTGGAGGAATTGAGCAAGCAATACGGCATCAGCCGCGAACGCGTCCGCCAGATCGAGGTCCGCGCCTTCCAGAAACTGCAAAAGGCGATGAAAAACCTGGCGAAGGAAAAAAACATGGCGGTAAACGCCTGAGCAATATCGGCGAGGTCGGTCACTCTGCCTTATCGACTGCAGCAGTGCCCTGAGCGGCAGCGAGCAGCCCCCCGCCCCATTCCTCGAGCATCTTGCGTCGCAGCTTTTCCAGATGACGGCGGCGCGACTGCGCCTGCATATCGATGATCACCTGGGCAACCGCCGGTCCGGCCCACATCAGCATGCCAGCCGTTGCCGCCGCCCCGTACATCAGCGCCCAGTTATAGATGTCCGACAGCAGCGACAGGGCCGCCTGGATGGAAACGCCCCGTTCGAACAAGGTACCCAGCACCGGAAGCACACCGGCAAGGTTGAGCGCCACCATCGACGGAATGGCCCCGCGCTGATCCCGAGATCCCACCGCCAGCAGCACGATGGAGGGCACCATTCCCACCGCCATGACCAGCATCATCGCAGGCGCCACCGCCGAAGCCAGAACGATGAGAATGGCCAGCAGCGTTACCGAACCGCCCCGCTGGCCCTGTTTCTTGTTTTTATCCCGGGCATTCAGCCCTTTTGCCGCCATCAGAAAAACCCCTTGCCCAAAACAACCAGAAGACTGACGGAAAGTATCGTGAAGGCGATCAGCGAGGCCCCCCAATAGCCGTAATGAAACGCCTGCATCCGTCGCGTGGCAGCCCCGTTGTCGATCGCCTCGATCTCATCGCCCAGGGCCCGGAAACGGCGGATCGCCGCCTTGTATTCGCTTTCGTCGCGCTTGACGCTGGCCTGCAGGTTCAGTTCCTTGAGCAGCCGCTTGATCCGCCCGCCCTTGGCCAGTTTTTCCAGGCGTTGGCTCAGAGCCTCGCGCCGGATGGCGCTATGCAGCTTGGCGACAACCGGCTTCAGGGCCTTGACCGTCCAGGCACACAGCCCCGGCAACGGTTCCGGGGCGAAACGGTCCTGCAAATCGCCCAACAGTTCGATCATTGCCAGTTTGCGTTCCAGTGAACCTTCGCCGAGGCGCATCGCGGCCTTGATGTATTTTTCCATATCGTCGGAACGGGCGGCGATAAAGCCGGCGACATGGCGGTCGATCAGCATGGTTTCGCCACCATGGGAGGAGGCGGCCGCATCCAGCGCCTTGACCAGGTTATGCAGGGTAATCGGTGCCCGCCCTTCAAGAATCGGGCTCTGACAGGGAAAACCTTCATTGAGCTGGTAGAGACAGCGTTCGGCGCCAAAGCCCAGCACGCCGGCATTGTTCATATGACCGACCAGCATATTGGCAATCACGGGCGAAAGAAGGCGTCCTTCCAACCCGCGTTGAGTGGTGGAACGTTCGACCAGCAAGGTACTGCGCATCAGATCGGCGAGATTGGTGATCATCTTGCGGTCGTCATTGGCATAGGCCGCGGCCAACAGAAAGCCCAGGCCGCTCAGATTGACCGCCGTATCGTGAAAACGAATCGGCGAGACGGGATCGAGCGCCGAGCAGACCCGGGAAATGATCTCGGCGGTGCGGCTGCCGGCCCCTGAAGAGGCCTTGCCCATGCGGTGAACGATATCGGCCGCAGGGCCGTCCGCCAGGGAAGAGCGGATCCAGCGTTCCAGGTGATCCGTCTGCAATTCCTGCATTGCCTCGCGCGGGTGACGGGCCAGGGCCATCGCAATCAGTGCCGGATGAACGTATTTCTGTTCCATGAAATGGTACGGATGCGGCGCCCGCCGCCCGGTGATCGGCTGGATGGAGGCATCCCAGAACCCGTCCAGCCAGCGCTTGATGTTTTCCGCTTTCCAGCGCCGGCTTTCGTCATCGGCCAGCAGGCCGACCAGCAGGGAACGAATAACCGGCGAAAAGCGTTTCCCCTGGGTCAGAACGGCGAAGGATCCGTGAACCACCTTGGCCGCCGCCAGCGCCTGCGGGTCCATGTCGCTGCCCGAAACATTGCCGGTCAGCAATTCGATGATCGTTACCCCCAGCGCGTAGTAATCGGCCGTGACATCGATCTCCCCGCGTCCGTCCGGCGGGCATATCTGGCTTTCCAGCGGTTCGTACACATTAGGCTGCTCCCGCCCCGGCGCACCGCTACAGCACTCGCCCAGCAGGATCGTGCCGCTTCGCTGGGCAAAAATGTTGCTCGGGCGGATCGCACGATGAGGAATACGCACCTTGTGCAAGGCTGCAAGCGGCGCCAACAGCGCCGGAACGATCACCGTCTTGACTTCTTCTTCGCTGACCTGCCCGGGGACCAGTGCCTCACCCTGCGGCCGGTCGAAAACGATGGCGTAGAAGGGGCCGCCATCGGTTTCCAGCATGCCGTGTTCCACCGGGCAGGCCATGCCAGCGACATAATGGGCCGACAGATGCCGTAACGCTGCCTGACGGACCGGAAAGCGGGGATCGCACATCAGCGCATAGAGAGGCCGTTCGGGCTGGCGCAGATCCAGCACCTGAAAGGCGCGCCCGCCAATGCGATCGAACTGCGGCAGCGGATGGGCATTCTGGATCGAATAACGCCCGTTCAGCAACAACCCGCCACTACCGCCCGGGGCGGCTGTTTCCATCTGATCTGCTTGTCTTTCCGGTCGAGCCATGGCCTCGGGCGATCACTTACACAACACGAGCCCGGATTATTGCAAGACAGGGTTAAGAAAACCTTAGACTACAAAAGGGGTTAGTCCCGGAGGAGACAAATGAATTCATGAAAATATCATGCTTCCCTGCACCAGGGGTGGCAGCCTGCGGCAAATCCCCTTATATGAAAAGCCGTCATCCGGTGCGCCGGTCGAATCCCGGGGCGGGAATCGCCGGCGCCGGTCACGGATGAGGAATGGCAACAGCACTCCTGAAGACAGACACAGAAAAAAGGTGAAGCATGTCCGTACTCGTAGGCAAGAAAGCACCCGATTTTACGGCCAAGGCCGTCATGGGCGATAACAGCATCAATGAAGGCTTCAATCTTTACGAGGCCATCGACGGCCGCTACGGGCTGGTATTTTTCTATCCCCTTGATTTTACCTTTGTCTGCCCTTCTGAAATCCTGGCTTTCGACAACCGCCTGAAGGAATTCGAAAAACGCAACGTTGCGGTTATCGCCATCAGCGTCGATTCCCATTTCAGCCATCTCGCCTGGAAGAACACGCCGGTCGAAAAGGGCGGGCTGGGCCAGGTCGGCTTCCCGCTTGTCGCCGATCTGTCCAAATCCATTTCCCGCGATTACGATGTGCTGCTCAATGACGAGGTGGCCCTGCGCGGCCTGTTCCTGATCGACCGCGACAAAATCGTCCGCCATCAGGTGGTGAACGACCTGCCGCTGGGGCGCAATGCCGATGAAGCCCTGCGCATGGTCGATGCCCTGCAGTTCACCGAAGAACATGGCGAGGTCTGCCCCGCCGGCTGGCGTCCGGGCGAAGAAGGCATGCGCCCCGATGCCGACGGCGTTGCCGAATATCTCGCCAGCCACGCCGACAAGCTGTAATTTTTTCCCCGGCGGGCACACCGCCTGCCGGGGCCGTTCCCCTTTTCCCGGCCTCATCGGAGTATGTCATGAGCGAAACCACACACAGCAAGGTTCTCATCCTGGGGTCCGGCCCGGCCGGGCTGACCGCCGCCATCTATGCCGCCCGCGCCTCGCTGGAACCGCGGCTGATTCACGGTATGCAGCCGGGCGGGCAGCTCACCATCACCACCGAGGTCGAGAATTATCCCGGTTTCGCCGAAACGATTCAGGGACCGTGGCTGATGGAACAGATGGAGGAACAGGCCCGCAAGGTCGGCACCGATATCGTTTCCGACACCATCATGCAGGCGGATCTTTCCGCCCGTCCCTTCCGCCTCAGCGGCGACAGCGGCAGGGAATATAGCTGCGATATCCTGATTATCTGCACCGGCGCCCAGGCCAAATGGCTGGGGCTGGAAAGCGAAATGAAATTCCAGGGCTTCGGCGTATCCGCCTGCGCCACCTGCGACGGCTTCTTCTATCGCGGCAAGGAAGTGGCGGTCGTCGGCGGCGGCAATACGGCGGTCGAGGAGGCCCTGTTTCTGACCAACTTCGCCAGCAAGGTCTATCTGATCCACCGCCGTGACAGCCTGCGCGCCGAGAAAATCCTGCAAAAGCGCCTGTTCGCCAACGAAAAGGTCGAAATCGTCTGGAACCACCAGGTCGAGGAAATCCTGGGCGAGGAGGATCCGCTGGGCGTGACCGGCCTCAGGCTCCGCAACACTCAGGACGGATCGGAAAAGAAAATCGATATCCACGGCGTGTTCATCGCCATCGGCCATGCGCCCAATACCGCCCTGTTCAAGGGACAGGTCGATATGGATGACGAGGGATATATTCTCACCGCCCCGGATTCCACCGCCACCAATATCGAAGGCGTCTTCGCAGCCGGCGACGTGCAGGACAAGATCTACCGCCAGGCCGTTACGGCGGCAGGCACCGGCTGCATGGCGGCGCTGGAAGCCGAACGGTTGCTCACCCGCTGGCAGGACGACTGAAAATCAGGAATTGCCCTGACGTTCCAGCATCGTGATCAATGTTGCGACATTGCCGCCGTTGGAACGGATGATCGAGGCGAATTCCTGGCGGTGGGTCACGGCCATGCTGACCCCGGCGACCACGACGTCGATCACACGGAAACGTCCTTCGCGTTTGCGCAGGCGCCAGTTCGCCTGCACCTTATCGCTGCCGCGGACGATTTCGGTACGTACCACCCAGTCCTTGCGCCCGACCCGGCGGGTATCCAGCAGCGTAAAGCGGTCGATCCCCGCATTGCCCAGCCTGACGGCATAGGTGTGAACCAGAAACTGCGAAAAGGCCCGTACATAGTTGCGGCGCTGCGCTTCCGGTATCCGCCGCCAGCGGGGCCCCAGAACGAAACGGGCGATCAGGGACACATCGAAGTCCCGCTGCAATATACGCTGAAAGGCGCGCATGCGCCTCTCAACCGTGGCCGCGGGATCGGAAAATACGGCTATCGCTTCATCGCCCAACCGCTGCACCACGGCGCTGACCTGCTGGCGCTCCCCACCGTTATCGCCTGCCGCCGTTGCGATTCCATTGAGATTGCGTGCCAGACGGCCCCATGACGGCCCCGATGTATCGGCTGACCCTGCACCAGCAGCGGCCGACACCTGCGGCGTTCCTGGCGACTGAAGGCGCGCGCTGTTCCCTTTGTCGTTCAGCACACACCCCCCCAGCAGGAGCACGGCGGCAAGAGGCAGGAACGGTATCCGCCTGCCATTGACCAAACGGGGGCTCTTATGCCGGGGGGCGAAAATGGTCTGCATGTCTCTCTCCTCAGACCCGGGAATATCCCTTCAATCCCGGGAATGTTCCTTCAATAAAGAATACAGATTGATTTTTCCTTAAATGCCGCCGTTATTGTGTGCCCGGCACCCGCCCATGCCTATCGGCACTGTCCTGAGCGTTGGCGGAATAGGTTCTTATTTCCCGGAAACGGCCGTGGTGCTATCATGTTCGCATTAGGGATACCCAACATTGTTGTCTCCCTGAAAACGACCGGAAGGCACAGCCGCCCGGTGGTAGAAAACCGCAAATGAAAGCGGATAGCCGGCTTGGCCATGACTGCAGGTGACCGCCGGCCACGGAACGCAGCCGCAGCCTTTTCAAGGCGCGGCTGCAGTCGTTTCAGGATTATCATTTGCGGGCTCAGGCCCGCGGGCGCAGCCTTTTCAAGGCGCGGCTGCAGTCGTTTCAGGATTATCATTTGCGGGCTCAGGCCCGCGGGCGCAGCCTTTGCGAGGCTGGTTTTTCCCTGCCTGCAGCCTTCTGCCAAGCAAAGGATTTCAATCCCGGGAACAATGCTCTAGATTGCCCATATGCAATGGGACAAGCTCAGAATATTTCATGCGGTGGCCGAGGCCGGAAGTTTCACCCGGGCGGGTGAACGCCTGCATCTGAGCCAATCCGCCATCAGCCGCCAGATCAGCGCCCTTGAAGACAGCCTGAACACGACCCTGTTCCACCGCCACGCCCGCGGCCTGGCCCTGACGGAACAGGGAGAACTTCTTTACCGCACCGTGCATGAGGTCTTCGCCAAGCTGGCCATGGTCGAAGCGGTTCTGACCGATTCCAAGGAACGGCCGAAGGGGGAGCTGAAGGTCACGACACCGATCGGCTTCGGCAGCATCTGGCTGACCCAGCGCATCCGCGGTTTCGTCGATATGTATCCGGATATCCGCTTCAATCTGATCGTGACCGATCAGGAACTCGATCTGTCATTGCGTGAAGCCGATGTCGCCATCCGCCTGCGCAAGCCGACACAAAGCGATCTGATCATGCGCAAGCTGACGACCGTGCATTACCATATCTACGCCTCGGAAACCTATATCAACCGCTATGGGGCGCCGCGTAGTCTCGACGATCTGAAACGTCATACCCTGGTCATTTACGGCAAGGGCGTGGCCCAGCCCGTCTCCAATATCAACTGGCTGATCGACGAACTCGGCGGTGTTTCCGAAGAACACCCCGTCCACAAGGTCAACAATGTCTACGGGCTGTATAAGGCGATCGAAAGCGGGCTTGGCATCGGTGCCCTGCCTGATTACATCATCGCGCGCAAGTCGCGGGTCATACGGGTTCTGCCGTCGATAGAGGGGCCGACCTTCGAAACCTATTTCGTCTATCCGGAAGAGCTGCGCAATTCGAAAAAAATCGGCGTCTTCCGCGATTATCTCATTCAGAAGGTTTCGGAGTGGGAATTCTGATCCTCGCCCTTTTTTGACCCGCCAGCCATGCGACCGACGCATGGCTGCATTGCGTATTTTGAAATAGCAATTTACCTCCCCCGCACCTACATAAAGGGCGTCGCTGCACTGCAGCACGAAATTCGGGTTCCCGCCCGATACCGGTCCTTGCCTCTCCTCCCCCCCTTTCCGGCAAGAACCCTTTACGTCCCCCCCGACGTAAAGCCTCCCTGTTAGCCTTGCCGGGCCCTCGTGGCCCGGTTTTTTTTTGCCGTTTTCCCTGCCATGCAGGAAAAGCATGGCTGCAATGAACAATTCGCACTGGTACCGATCGGTGCTTTGCAGCATATTCAACTCACAGATTTGCTGCATCGCAGCATTTCCCCGTTCCCGTGACCCTTCACATGGAACGACGTCTCCCTGACGTAACCTCCCTGTTTAAAACTTGAGCCGGGCCTGATGCCCGGCTCTTTTTTTGCCATGCGCCGCCATGGCCTCCGTTCAGCGGAAAAGAATCTCCCCTTCCATTCCCTGGTACAGGGATGCGACAAACTCGCCATAGCCATTGTAGATCTTCGTCTTTACGCGCTTATCGCTGCCAAGCAGCCGCTCCGTCGCCTGGCTCCAGCGCGGATGCGGCACTTCCGGGTTCACATTGGCCCAGAAACCGTATTCGCTGGCTTGTATCTTTTCCCAGAAACCAACCGGACGCTTATCGGTAAAGCTGATGCGGGTGATCGATTTGATCGACTTGAATCCGTATTTCCACGGCAGGGCCAGGCGAAGCGGCGCCCCCATCTGTTTCGGCAGAGGCTTGCCATAGGCACCGGTGACCATGAAGGCCAGCTCGTTGGCCGCTTCAGCCATTGTCACCCCCTCCACATAGGGCCAGGGATACCAGAATTGCTTCTGCCCCGATGCCATCGACGGATCCTTGAAGGTTTCGAAGCGGACGAATCTGGCCCCCGACAGGGGTCTGGCAATGTCAAGCAGGGCGGAAAGGGGAAAGCCTGTCCACGGTACGGCCATCGCCCATGCCTCGACACAGCGATGACGGTACAGCCGCTCCTCCAGCGACACCCTGGCCAGAAGGTCTTCGAAGCCCAGGGTCATCTCTTTTTCGACTAGGCCATCGATACGGATATTCCATGGGCTGAGCTTGAGCTTCTGCGCCGCCGAGGCAATGCGCTTATGCGAACCGAATTCATAGAAATTGTTGTAGGAGGTATTTACCGCCTCGTCCGTTATCGGGCGGTCGAGCACATAGCGCGGATTACGCGGTGCAGGATATGTCAGCGCCGCCCGCGCCAGTCGGGGCGCCCCGGCGACAAGGCCCAGACCCGCGGCAAGTCCCAGTCCGGCCGTCATGAAACGCCGCCTGTTCAGAAAAACATCCTCGTCCGTTGCCAGCGCTTCGGGTATTTCCCAACCGTATTTGCGCCTGATCAGCATCATCTGCTCCATTTCAATTTCAGCCCATGGCAAAACGGCAGATGCCGCCGCCGAAAATTGAAATAATTCTACAACGCAAATGCGGGCGGGAACACACAACCCCGATGACAAGATTGTGAGCCCGCCCGCGGCAACAGGTAAAATAATGCCGGTGCCTTATTCGCCTTCCAGCATAGAACGCAGCATCCACGCCGTCTTTTCCGAGACCTGCATGCGCTGGGTCAGCAGATCGGCCGTCGGTTCGTCATGAGCAGCATCGGCCAGCGGAAAGACCGACCGTGCCGTACGCACCACCGTTTCATGACCGATAACCAGGTTGCGGATCATCTCATTGGCCGATGGG
>JALXAG010000241.1 GCA_026992315.1 Sneathiellales bacterium
CTTGATCGGCTGCAGGTGCTGGCCGGGGTAAAGGAATTTCCCATGCGGGTCAAATGCGCGACCCTGGCCTGGCATACCATGACGGCGGCGCTGGAAGGCGGCGGAACGGTTTCCACGGAAGAGGATGAATGATGGCTGATTTTCCCGGTTCGGCTTTTGGTCTGTATGGCAATCCCATGGATATTCCCATGGGCGAGGAGGGCAAGGCCGTTGTCGGCGAGCCCTTGCCCGAGGGCACGCCTGTTGCCGATGAACAGGCGGTTATCGAGGCATTGCGCACGGTGTTCGATCCGGAAATCCCGGTGAATATCTACGATCTGGGCCTGATTTACGGTATCGACATCAAGGAAAACGGCGATGTGGATATCAGGATGACCCTGACAGCGCCGACCTGCCCGGTGGCCGGTGAACTGCCCTATCAGGTTGCCCATGCCGTCAACAATATCGAAGGAACGGGCGTTGTCAGTGTGGAATTGGTGTGGGAGCCGATCTGGACGCCGGAGAAAATGAGCGAGGAAGCCCGGCTGGTTCTGGACATGTTCTGAGATGGAACGGACAACAGGAGGCGAGAAGATGACATTGCCCAAAGCCATGAGCCTGACCGATGAGGCCGCCCGCCGTGCCGCGGCCCTGATCGCCAAAAGCCCGAAGCCGGTCCTCGGGCTGCGCGTCGGTGTCGAGCAGGGCGGCTGTTCCGGCCTGACCTATAAAATCGAATATGCCGAAGAGCGGCTTCCCCATGAGGAAGTGGTCGAAGACAAGGGCGTGCGCATCTTTATCGAGCCCAAGGCGCTGATGTATCTTCTCGGCAGCGTGATGGACTACCGGGAAAACAAATTCGAATCCGGTTTTGTTTTCGACAATCCCAATGAAACCGGGCGCTGTGGCTGCGGTGAAAGCTTCAGCGTCAGGGATATGAAGCCGGGCAGCTAAGCGTGGGCATGACCGCACAAGCCGCCAGAGACCGCAGCGAGAAAAATAGGTCTTATAGGCTATTTATAGCCCGTTATTATTGATTCATTAATAATTATTGGTTATCAAAGACGCGTCCGGCTCGTGGTTCGAGACTGTAGCGTTTACGCCGGGCTGTGTTT
This sequence comes from Sneathiellales bacterium, assembly GCA_026992315.1. Taxonomy (GTDB): domain Bacteria; phylum Pseudomonadota; class Alphaproteobacteria; order Minwuiales; family Minwuiaceae; genus JALXAG01. The sequence goes on from JALXAG010000241.1 coordinate 1,095, forward strand.
TCGTAGAACTTGCCGGGGAGTTTTTCTTCCCGGCTTTTTTCTGTTCTTTTCCCTTACTCGCCCTTGAAGACGGGCGGGCGTTTCTGGAAGAAGGCCGCAACCCCTTCGATGAAGTCATGGCTGTGGCCCATGCGACGCTGGGTGTCCCGTTCCAGGTCGAGCTGTCTATCGAGATCGTTCGTGGCGCTGGCCTGCAGCAGGGCCCGCGCGGCGGCATAAGCGGCTGTCGGCCCCTGGCTCAAGCGTTCGGCAATGGATGCGGCCTCATCCATCAGGGCTTCGTCTTCGACGCATTTCCATATCAACCCCCATTCGGCCGCTTGCTCGGCATCGATCTTGTCGGCCAGCAGGATCATCGCCGTGGCGCGGGCATTGCCGATCAGCCGCGGCAGAAACCAGGTGCTGCCCGCATCGGGGATCAGGCCGATGCGGCTGAAGGCCTGAAGAAAGGTGGCGCTGCGAGCGGCGATGACGATATCGGCCGCCAGGGCCAGGCTCATTCCCGCCCCGGCGCAGGGGCCGTTGACGGCGGCAATGACGGGCTTGGACAGGGCGCGGATGCGGCGGATCAGCGGATTGAACGCTTCCTCGAGTTCCTCGCCCAGATCCATTTTGCCGTCATCGCCAACGGCCAGCCCTTCGCCTGACAGGTCGGCCCCGGCACAAAAACCGCGCCCGGCGCCGGTCAGAAGCACGGCGCGGATTTCCCTGTCGTTTTCGATGGCCGCGAAGGCGCGGTTCAGTTCCTCCAGCATCGCCCGGGACATGGCATTGAGCTTGTCCGGTTGATTGAGCGTGATGAAGGCGGTTTTCCCGTGCGTATCCACAACGATGTGTTCATGGGCCGGCATGTGCCGCTCCTGCTGTCATTGGCGATATGGGCAGAGTGTATCAGGCAGCGGGAATTTGCCTAGACCCCGGCCCTGAAGCCAGCGGGCCGTTGCGTCAACCTGGCGGTGATTTGCCGTGTGCTTCCGGATATGACCGAGAAAAAAAGAATCGGCTGCGGAGGCGGATACAGAGCCCGCCCCTCTATTCCCTGACCAGCAGATCGCTTTCCAGGTCCCTTTCGCTTTTCGTGCAGTTGCGCCCGGATTGCTTGGCCAGGTAAAGGGCCTGATCGGCACGCTGAATGAAGGCCGGTATGGCTTCGCCCAGCCGGTAGCGGGAAGCGCCAATGGATATGGTAATGGCACCGATATTCTCTCCGGTGGATTTTTTTACCAATTTACGATCGGCCAGCTTATGACGGATGGTTTCCGCAATTCCGATGGCGCTGTCCAGATCGCGGTCCGGCAGGATAACCGAAAATTCCTCGCCGCCGTAACGGGCGGCAAGATCGGTTTCCGCAACTGACTTCCGGATAACGGAGCCGACGATTTTGAGCACCTGATCGCCAAGCTGATGCCCCCAGGTATCATTGAATTTTTTGAAATGGTCGATATCCAGCATCAGGATGCTCAAGGGGGTACCGCCTTCCATGGCCTCTTTGGCGGCATTGGAAATGAAGCGGTCGAAATGTTTGCGGTTGGCCAGGCCGGTGAGAACATCGGTCAGGGCCTCACGTTCGCTTTCGGACAGGTTCTTGCGCAGATTGCTGATTTCCTGCGTGGCCTGACTGAGCTGATCCTCGAGCTTGCGGGCTTTATCCTCCATCATGCGGGTTTCTGCCAGCATGTCTGCGATCAGCACGGTCAGTTCTTCCTTGCTGCGGTTCGCACTGACGCGGTCGGAAAAATTCTGAAGGGAATGGCCGTATTCCCGGGTGTCCTGACCGGCGCCATCGACCAGTGTCAGCAGGGAACCGAGCTGGTTCTGTAGCCGTTGGGTGGATTCACGTACCTGACGGCTTTCCTCATCGAAACCGAAAAAGCGTTCGTAAAGCGACAACAGGGTTTCCGGCGTGAATTCCTGCCGGTTGCTGATCAGAATGTCGATGGCCTTGTTCAGATCGGGGGAACGGCCGGAGGCATATTCGTAAAAGATACTGAAATTGGAAGGCGTCGCCGGTACGTTCAGGCGCTTCATCTCATCCAAGGAGGTGCGGCTATACTCCAGTGCCTGTTCATAACTATGCTGATAATACAAGGCCTGATCCAGTCACATCTGTGGAATGTTTCGCGCTGATATAGCGCGGTTACACTCTTGAAAAAGCCGCATAGTACATTCGTGTGATTCTGCGAATATGGTTAATGTTTTCTCCCTTTACTGTCAAATGATATATGCAGAAAACACGATGTCAGTTGTATTTCTTTCATATACCAAGATATTTGTGTTGTATGTCGGGCTTGTCAAGCAGGGAGGCGTTGTCCCCGGCCCAGACGATGACACCTTTTTCGATGACGAAATGATAATCGGCGACGGCCGTCATCTCCCGCAGGTTTTTGTCGATCAGCAAAATCGATTGCCCCTTCCGTTTCA
>JALXAG010000242.1 GCA_026992315.1 Sneathiellales bacterium
ACGGCGCAGATGCAGGCCGAGCTGCAGGCTGAACGCGATCAGGCCCGCGCCACGGAACAGCAGACGCGCAGCAATATCGCCGCCGAGAATGCGCAGGCCCTTTCGGGCAACGCGCCGCAGCCGGCGGCGCCGACCGCGCCTGTCGCTCCCCAGGCGCCGGCTGCCACCGGCACACCGATGATCGCGCAGCTCATAAATCCGCAGGGGGCGCAGGCGCAGCCCGCTCCGGGGCCGGTGCCTGCACCGCCGACGGCGCAGGTCAATGCGGCCCCGATCACACCGCCTGCGGCGCAGACGAACGGCGCTGCGCCATCCGCCGCCCCTGCCGCCTCTCAGCAACAGCCTGCCTATGTGCCGCCGCAGCCGGTGGCCCCTGCCTATCCGCAGGGGGCCAATGCCCCGGTGCAGGATAGCCAGATATTCGGGCAATACGCGGCGCCGGCAGCACCTCAGATTCCCGTGGCGCCCGATCAGACGGTGCTGGCACAGACCTTTGCCGCCCAGATCAACGCCCAGCAGGCTCCTGTTTATCGCGCGGGCAGTTATCCCAATTTCCAGCCGCCGCAGGCCCAACCGATCAATAATTTTGCCGGTCAGGTGCCGAGCATCGTTGCCGAGACCTATAATCAGGCGCTGAATGCATCGGCCGGGGCAGCCGCCGGGCGGGGCGATGCCGCGATTGCCGGCAGCAAGCTGATTGCGCGGATCAAGTTCCCCAACGGATCGGCGGGACTGTCGGCCAGGGCGCTGAAGGAAATCGCCAGGGCCGCCAGGGCGGTCAAGGAACAAGGCGGTTATCTGCGCGTTGTCGGTCATGCTTCCAGCCGGACGAAGGATATGCCGGTGGCAAAGCACAAGATCGTCAATTTCGATATTTCGCTGAAACGGGCGCAGAACGTGGCCAAGGCACTGATCAAGCGCGGTATTCCCGCCACCGCCATTCTGGTGGAGGCCAAGGGCGACAGCGAGCCGCTGTATTTCGAGGCCATGCCCCGTGGCGAGGCCGAGAACCGCCGGGTCGAAATCTATCTGGTCAACTGATGTAAGCATTCAGTGCGGCATCGTCCGCCCCGGGCGGACGGCGCCTTCTACCCATACACCGGACGAGCCATGCATAATGAATTTCACCGCATAAAGCGGTTGCCCCCTTACGTGTTCGCAGAAGTCAATGCGATGAAATACAAGGCCCGCGCCGAGGGGGCCGACATCATCGATTTCGGCATGGGCAATCCCGATAGTGCCACGCCGGAACATATCGTCGACAAGCTGGTCGAGACCGTGCGCAACCCGCGGACGCATCGCTATTCGACCAGCCGCGGCATTCCCGGTCTGCGCCGGGCCAATGCGCAATATTATCAGCGGCGCTTCGGTGTCGATATCGATCCCGAAACGGAAACGATCGTCACGCTCGGTTCGAAGGAAGGGCTGGCCAATCTGGCCATGGCCATTACCACCCCGGGGGATGTGATTCTCTCGCCCAATCCTTCCTATCCCATTCACCCTTATGGCTTCATCATTGCCGGGGCGGTGATCCGCCATTTCCCCGTCGGACCCGATATCGACTTTTTCGACAGTCTGGCCCGGGCGATCAAATATTGCGTGCCGCCGCCGATGGCGTTGATCCTCAATTTTCCCTCCAACCCGACGGCGGTGACGGTGGATCTGGATTTCTACCGTGAGGTGGTGGATTTCGCCCGCAAGCGCGATCTGCTGATCCTGTCGGATCTCGCCTATGCGGAAATTTATTTCGACGATAACCCGCCGCCTTCGATCCTGCAGGTGCCGGGGGCGAAGGATCTGGCGATTGAATTTACCTCGCTGTCGAAAACCTATTCGATGCCGGGCTGGCGGATCGGCTTCGCCACCGGCAACAAGGAGCTGGTGGCGGCGTTGACCAGAATAAAATCCTATCTCGATTACGGCGCCTTCACCCCCATACAGGTGGCGGCGACGGCGGCGCTGAACGGCGATCAAAGCTGTGTCGAGGAATTTCGCACCCTTTATCGCAACCGCCGCGATGTGCTGATCGGCGGGCTGGCCAAGGCGGGGTGGGATGTGCCCAGCCCGGCGGCGACCATGTTTGCATGGGCGGAAATTCCGCCGGCCTTCCGACATCTCGGCAGTCTGGAATTTTCCAAGATGCTGCTGCTGGAAGCCGATGTGGCGGTGGCGCCGGGAATCGGCTTTGGCGAATACGGCGATGACCACGTGCGTATCGCCCTGGTTGAAAACGAGCAGAGAATTCGCCAAGCATGCCGTAATATTCGCCGTTTCATGAGCCGGAGCGAGGAAATCCTTGAAAAATACGGCCATGGCGCCGATAACGCCTCGGAAGTCTGAACAGTGGCGGGAAATTTGATCGTGTCGAAACCGTTGAGGATAGGTGTTGCCGGTCTGGGAACCGTGGGCGGCGGGGTGTTGCGTCTGTTGCGCGAAAACGCCGATGTCATCGCCCGCCGTGCCGGCCGCAGGGTGGAAGTGCATGCTGTCAGTGCCCGCGACCGCAACAGGAAGCGGCCCGTGCCCATCGACGATCTGGAATGGTATGACGATCCGGTTGCCATGGCCGAATCTGCCGATATCGACGTTGTGGTCGAACTGATCGGCGGCAGCGACGGCGTCGCCAAGGCTTTGGTCGAAGCCGCGCTCGATCGCGGTATCGGCGTGGTGACGGCGAACAAGGCATTGATCGCCATACATGGCCATGCCCTGGCGGAGCGGGCCGAAGCCCATGATGCGCCGCTGGCCTTCGAAGCGGCGGTGGCCGGTGCGATCCCGATCATCAAGGCCATGCGCGAGGGGTTGAGCGCCAATCGCTTCAGTGCTGTCACCGCCATTCTGAACGGTACCTGCAATTACATTCTCACCCAGATGCGCGAGACGGGGCAGAGCTTCGCATCGGTGCTGGAGGAGGCGCAGAAGCTCGGCTATGCGGAGGCCGATCCCAGCTTCGATGTCGATGGCATCGATGCCGCGCATAAACTGGCCATCCTCGCCAGCATCGCCTTCGGGCGGGTCATCGATTTCCCCTCGGTCCATATCGAGGGGATCCGTCAGGTAACGGCGGAGGATATCGTTTATGCGGCGGAGCTGGGCTACCGGATCAAGCTGCTGGCTATTGCGCGCGATGGCGGGGAAGCGGGGATCGAACAGCGGGTTCACCCCTGCATGGTGCCCGCCGATGCCCCGATCGCCCATGTCGAAGGGGTGTTCAATGCCGTGGTCACAGAAACCGACGGTGCCGACCGGACCATGATCGAAGGGCGCGGCGCCGGAGAGGGGCCGACGGCCTCCGCCGTGATTGCCGATATCGTCGATATCGCGCGCGGGCGCTTCAGCCCGGTTTTCGGCGTGCCCTGTGCCGATCTGGAACCGTTTCGCCCGGCCAGGATGCAGGATCATCGCGGCCCTTACTACATGCGCTGTACCGTATCGGACCGCCCGGGTGTGATCGCGGACATAGCCGCCGTGCTCAGCACCTACGATATTTCGATCGAATCCTTTCTGCAGCGCGGCCGTTCGAACAATGACGATGCGCCGGTGCCGGTCGTCATCGTCACGCACGAGACGCAGGAGGCAGCAATAGTCGAGGCCGTGCGCAGGATCGATGCGCTGGCCAGTGTGCGCGAGGCGACGCATCTGATCCGTATCGAGACCTTCGCGCGCTGAGCGGGAGATTGACAGGGGCTACGGCCCTGCATGAAATGGGCGCAGGCCTGATATAAGGGGCGGACGCCGTTTTAAGACTGGGAGCATGAGAACACGCCATGAGTGGGAACAAGATTCTGGACCGCAATCTGACGATCGAAGCCGTCCGTGTAACCGAAGCCGCGGCAATCGCCGCCTCCGAACTGTCGGGAATGGCCGATGAAAAGGCAGCCGATCAGGCAGCGGTGGATGCCATGCGCACCGCCTTCAACAAGCTGGATATCGATGGCACCGTCGTCATCGGCGAAGGGGAGCGCGACGAGGCGCCCATGCTTTACATCGGCGAGAAGGTCGGTACCGGCAAGGGGCCGAAGGTGGATATCGCCCTCGACCCGCTGGAGGGAACCACCATCTGCGCCAAGCTGGCCCCCGGCGCCCTGGCGGTGATGGCCTTGTCGGAAAGCGGCAAGCTTCTGAATTCCCCCGATGTCTATATGGAAAAAATCGCCGTCGGCGCCGGCCTGCCCGCCGGGGTGGTCAGCCTGTCGCGGCCGATCGGCGAAAACCTCGAATCCCTGGCGGCGGCCAAGGGGGTGAAGACCTCGGATCTGATTGCCTGCGTGCTCGACCGGCCGCGCCATGCGGAACTGATATCCGATATCCGCAAGACCGGGGCCCGTATCCGCCTGATCACCGATGGCGATGTCGCCGGGGTGATCTGGACATCGGATCCGTCCACGGGTGTCGATATCTATGTCGGCACCGGCGGCGCCCCTGAAGGCGTGCTTGCCGCGGCTGCCCTGCGCTGCATCGGCGGCCAGATGGAAGGACGGCTGGTTTTCCGCAACGATGACGAACTGGCCCGGGCCAAGCGTTGGGGCATCACCGACCTGGATGCCATTTACAAGCTGGAGGATCTGGCCGGCGGGGATGTGATCTTCTCCGCAACCGGTGTGACCGACGGGCCGATGCTCGAAGGGGTGCGTGTGGTTCCTGGCGGTATTTCCACTGAATCCATCGTCATGCGCAGCGCTACCGGCACGGTCCGCAAGGTCAAAGCCTTCCATCGCCGGCCCTGAAGGCATGAACGCTGCCACACAACCGCCGGTTCTGGGAATCGAACGTTCCCTCAGCGGCAGGGTATGGCGGCATCGCTGCACCGATGAGCGTCAGGCCATGGCATTGTCGCAACGTCATGGCCTGCCCGATATCGTCGGGCGAATCCTTGTTGCCCGTGGCGTCGGGGACGATCGGGTTGAAACCTTTCTCGATCCCCGTCTGCGCGATCTGATGCCCGATCCATCGCATTTTCTCGATATGGACAGGGCGGTGGAGCGGACGGTGGCAGCCCTGCGCATGGGGCAGAAGGTTGCGGTCTTCGGTGATTACGATGTCGACGGTGCGACCTCGGCGGCTTTGCTGAAACGGTATTTCCGCGCCCTGGGCACCGATATCGCCATCTATATTCCCGACCGCCTGAAGGAAGGATACGGGCCCAATGCCCCGGCATTCGATTTATTGAAGGGCCGGGGCGTCGATCTGGTGATCACGGTCGATTGCGGGGCCACGGCTTTCGATGCCCTGGCCCATGCGCGGAAAATCGGGCTGGATGTGATCGTTCTCGATCATCACAAGGGCGATGCCGCCCTGCCCGAGGCCGTCGCCGTGGTCAACCCCAACCGTGTGGATGAGGATACGGAACATCGTCAGCTTGCCGCCGTCGGCGTCGTTTTCATGTTCCTGGCAGCATTGAACCGGGCCTTGCGCCAGTCCGGCCATTTTGCCGGGGGTGAGGTGGCGGAACCGGATCTGCGCCAATGGCTCGATATCGTCGCTTTGGGCACTGTCTGCGATGTGGTGCCGCTGACCGGCGTCAACCGCGCCCTGGTGGTGCAGGGGCTGAAGGTGATGAAAGGGCGGCGCAATCCGGGGCTGCGCCTGCTGGGCGATATAGCCGGCATCAAGGAGCCGCCGGGCACCTATCATCTCGGCTTCGTTCTGGGCCCCCGGGTCAATGCGGGCGGGCGGGTCGGCGAGGCGGGGCTGGGCGCCCGTCTGCTTTCCACCGACGATGCGGCGGAGGCCGAAAGTATTGCCCGGCGCCTGCACGATTACAACCGCGAACGCCAGCAGATCGAAGCCTCGGTACTGGAAGAGGCCATTAGCCGGAGCGAAGCCCGCCTTGAGGACGACAGCGCCGTGGCAGCACTGACGGTTGCCTCCGAAGGCTGGCATCCGGGGGTGATCGGCATCGTTGCCAGCCGCCTGAAAGAGAAATTCAACCGGCCGGTATTCGTGATCGCGCTGGAAGAAGGCGTCGGCAAGGGCTCCGGCCGTTCCGTTCCGGGAATCGATATGGGGGCCATCGTCACGGCCGCCCGTCAGGCCGGGCTGCTGATCAATGGCGGCGGCCATGCCATGGCGGCGGGGCTGACCGTGGCGGAAGAGAAAATCGACGACTTCCGGACCTTCTTCGAGGAACGCACTGCCCGTGCCCTGGCCGGAACGGCGGTGGAGGCGCGGCTGGGCATCGATGCCCTGCTTGCGGCAGGGGCGGCCAATGGGGAAATGCTCGATCTGATCGATCGTCTCGGCCCCTTTGGCGCCGGCAATGCCGAACCCCGTTTCGCCATTGCCAATGCCATCGTGCAATATGCCGATATCGTCGGCGAGAATCACATACGGGTTACCCTGCGCGGCGAGGATGGCCAGCGCGTTCAGGGTATTGCCTTCCGTGCCGCGGGAGAAAGCTGGGGCAATCGTCTGCTGCAGCGGAACGGCGCGCCGCTTCATGTGGCGGGGTATCTGCGCGGCAATTTCTGGCAGGGACAGCGGCGGGTTCAGTTCGTCATTCAGGATGTGGCCGATCCGCATCCGCAGAGGCCGGCGGGCGGATCGTGAAAATGCTTTTTCGTGCAAATACCCTCTTGAAAAACCGGGCAGAGTCTCATATAAACCCCTCCGTCAGGCGGCGATGCTCCCTTCGTCTAGTGGTTAGGACGCCAGATTTTCATTCTGGAAACAGGAGTTCGATTCTCCTAGGGAGTGCCACCGCCGCCTCACCTTTCCATCCCCGGGATGTTCAGCTTTCCCGGAATATTTTCTTCCCGCGAAATATTCCCGTTTCTTCCCAGTCTTCCGTTGTACATGGCGGGGGATGTTCATGCTGACGCTGGTAACCGGCGGGGCGCGCTCGGGCAAGAGTGCCTATGCCGAAAACCTTGTCCTGAGCAGCGGTCTCGATCCCGTCTATGTTGCCACCGCCGCGGCGCATGATCAGGAAATGGCCCGTCGCATCGAAGCACACCGCAAGCGCCGTGGGGCGGAATGGATGCTGGTGGAAGAGGAAATCGACCTGCCGGGCGTTATCGGCGAACAGGCGGCGGCCGGACGCATTCTTCTGATCGATTGTCTGACGTTGTGGCTGTCCAACATGCTTTTGGCCGAAGCCGATATCGATGAACGGGTAGCGAGGCTATGCGATGCGCTATCGGAAGCGCAAGGCGATATCGTGCTGGTCACTAACGAGGTGGGCATGGGCATCGTGCCTGAAAATGCCCTGGCACGCCGGTTCCGGGATCTTGCCGGGGCGCTCAATCAGCGTATGGCGGCATTGGCGGATCGGGTGGTGCTGGTCGTTTCGGGCATCGGGGTAACCGTCAAGCCCTGAGTTCAGGCGAGACGGGCAAGGGGTCTGTGCCCGGTTTGCCTGTCCGTGCCCAACAGCAGCGGCGCCAGGGCGCTTTTCAGCGTGGCCGGTCCGATATCCGATTTGTTCAGAACGCCGATGACGCAATCGGGTAACATGCTGCGGCTGCCCTGATCCAGCTCCATCGCCGAGCATAAAATCACCGGTATGTCGCGCAAAAGATGATTCATCGCCATATGCGCCACGGCGGTCAGGCCGTCCGTGCCGGGCATTTTCAGATCCATGAAGATGACATCGGGGCGCTGTTGCAGGGCTGCCGCCATGCCGTCTTCGGCCGTATGTGCCGTGCGCAGGCGGCTGCCCGGCGCGATGGTCTTTATATGCGCTTCGATGATTCTGGCCGATGCGGGATCGTCGTCGATGCACAGAATATCGAGATCCGGCATTTCATCCCTGTGCGCGGGCAAAGCCGTGGCATTCCGGGCATGATGATGGCGGATCCGCTCGGCCGGCAGATACAGCAGGGCGGTGGTGCCGACGCCGATCTCGCTTTCCAGCGTCAGTTCGCCGCCGTGCAGCCGGGCCATGACCCGTGCCAGATGCAGCCCCAGCCCGGTGCCGGCATGATTGCGGCTGAGACTGTTGGGCAGTTGCACGAAGGACTGGAAGGCCCTGGGTATGTCTTCCCTGCGCATGCCGACACCCGTATCGGTGACGGTGAAGCACATGCGCCCGTCCCCGGTGATCGAGGCGGCCAGGGTGACACGGCCGCCATTGGGGGTGAATTTGATGGCGTTGGAGAGCAGGTTGAGCAGAATCTGGCGGATTTTCAGCTCGTCGCCGTAAAGAACGATATCCTCCGGCAGATCGATCTCGTCTTCCAGAACGATTTCGGCACGCTGGGCCCGTTCCGCAACCATTTTCAGGGTCCGCGTGGCAACATGAACGGGGCTGAATTCCGTTTCATGCATATCCAGCTTGCCGGATTCGGCCTTGGAGACATCGAGGATGTCCTGAATCAGATCGAGAAGATGCCGGGCGGAATCGTGAATATCGGCGACGTAATCGCGATATTGCGGTATTTCGAGCGGGCCGAACATCTCCTTGCGGATGATTTCCGAAAAACCGATGATCGCATTCAGCGGCGTGCGCAGCTCGTGGCTCATATTGGCCAGGAATTCGCTTTTGGTCCGGTTGGCCATTTCCGCGGCTTCCCGCGCCCGTTCCTGCATTTCGGCGGCCTTCTTTTCATGCGATATGTCAATGATGTAGCCGTCGCAATACCGTTTGCCGTTATTGGGATCGTAGCTGACATAGGCCCGTTCGCGCGCCCAGCGTATTTCGCCGCTCTTGGGATGGCGATAGCGGAATTCCACGGTGAATTCGCGATCGTTGTTTTCGCGCTCCCGCTCCATTTCCAGATAGTGTTCGCGGTCTTCCTCGTGAATTCTCGCATGCCATTCGGCAGTGTCGATGCGTGAGCCGCCCGGAACACCGAAGAATTCATCGGCATCGCGGCCGTAGATGATGCCTTTGCCCTCCTGATCCTTGCGGTAGAAGACCAGGGAACGCGTGTTATGGACGAGAGAGCGAAACCGCTGTTCGGAAGCGCGCAGGGCATCCGCCGTGCGTCGCAGTTCGGTGACGTCCGCGCTCAGCACAATGGCCTGGTGCGTTTCGTCATGGCTGATGCGAAGCTGGAAGATCCGCCCGTCGCTGAGGCGGATGTCGCAGATGCCCGTTTCGAGGGAAAAGAAGGCCTTCAGCCCGTCGGCGATATTGCGGTTTTGTTTTCCCGCCATGACGATGCGCCCCGTTTCCACCGCCGCATCGACCAGCGCGCCGAAGGTTTTGCCTTGGGCTAGCGTTTCGGGCTGGCTGCTGAAGATCTGTGAAAAATGACGGTTGAAGCGTGTCAGCCGTCCTTCAGGGTCGAACTGGGCAAACCCCTCATCGATGGAATCGAGCAGATCTGCCAGCCGCCGCCGCGGCTGCGTGGATGGTGCGGCGCGAATGCCCTGGCGGTTGTCGCGGCGCGCCCGCCCGGCATAGCCGCGGATGCGACCGTTCTCCCCGCGCAATTGACGCAGGTGGATCACGACCGGAATGGATTCCTCCCCGGGGCCATCGATGCGCAGACGGGTGGGGAAAGCGTGCAGGCGCAGGGGCAGCGTGTTGTCGGCCTGCAGTTCCTGAAGCGGGATATCCAAAACGGCACGGCCGGTCAGATCTTCATGCCGCCGTTCCATCAGAATGTCGAAATTCGGCGAAAAATAGGTGATGCGCAGATTTTCATCCGCTTCCCAGAACCACTCGTCGCCGGCGGTGTCGAGCAGGGATCGCAGCCTGTTCAGTTCGTCCGCCTGGCACCTGTGCCGGGCGGTTTCCTCATATTGCCTGCGCAGAAGATACCATGACCAGGCACTGCCCGCGGCGATTGCGCCCATGCCGATCCAGCCGCCGAAGGGAAGGGCGAGCAGATTCTGCAGACCGGCAAGCCCGGCCCCTGCCGCGGTCAGGCAAAGGGCGGGCCAGGCGGCTGATACAGATGTGGCAGGCCGAAGAGGTTGTGCCTTTTCTTCCGGCTTCGCTGCTGGTGCCTTGGATGACTGATCCAATTGTCCTTCTTCCCTGAAGGTGCCGCGGGGCAGAACCTTCCACATAGTCAAAAGACCGGACGGCCCGCCAGGCGGGGCCGCCGGTCACATGCTGAAAATAGGGGGCGATTTCCGGCATCGCCCCGTATCCGTGAATCTTTTGTCTTTTTGATTAATAATTGGTTAAATTTGCGCCTTTTCAGAAGGCGCGCGCCTGTGCAAGGGCTTCCCTGACGGCCTGAAAGGGAAGCATGACGCAATTGTGGCGGCTTTTTACTTGACGAACGGGGGCGAATTTCTCGAATTCGGCGATGCCGGCCTTGTCTTCCCGCAACCGTGCCTTGTCGTTTTCCAGATATTCCCGCAATTCTTTTTCCATGGCGAAAACTTCATCGGAGGAGAGCCCGGGCAGATAGCGCCCGAGAAGGGAAGCGGAAGCCTGGCACAGCATGCAGGCGCGGATCTCATAGGCAAAAGCGCTGATGCGGTGTCCTTTTTCATCGAGTGCGATCTGCACATCGATACGGTCGCCGCACATGGGATTGTCGATGCTGGCCTCGGCATCTGCATGCTCCAGCCGCCCCGCCCCGATGGCCTGTCCGGCCAGTTTCAGCAGATCCTTCTGATAGATATCCTCAAGCATCGTTCTTTCCGGCTGCACCGTTGCCATTCATGGCGGCATCATAAGCCGCCCGGTCATCGATATCGAGCAGAATACCCGGATCGTCAACCGCAACGACAGCGGTTTCCGTTTCGTGAATGCCGATCAGATGCCGTGCACCGACATCGCCGGAGAGGCCGGCGATTTCGCCGAAATGGCGCCTGCCGATCAGAACCGGGTTGCCGCGCATGCCGTTATGGGCCGGCTGGCAGATCGAAATCCCTTCTTCGGGGCGGTAGGCCGCGATCAGGCGGGTGATGGTGGCAGGCGATACGCGCGGCATGTCGGCCAGCATGACAAGGGCGGCCTGTATATCCTCCATGCCCGCGGCTTGGGCAATGCCCAGCTGCAGCGAGCGGCTGAGCCCGCGTTCCGCATCGTCATTGACCAGTACGGTAATGGCTTGCCCTGGCGCCTTTTCGGCAGCGGCGATATCGTCGATCGCCTTCTTGTTGGCCGGGGCGGCGATGACGATGACTTCCTTCAGCCCGCCGCGCCGTGCCGCCTCCATCGCATGGGCGATCATCGGCCGGCCATCCAGCGGCAGCAAGGTTTTATCCGCATCGCCCATCCGCGATGAACGCCCGGCGGCCAGAATGACGGCGGCGACCTGATCGGGGCGGGCAGGCGGTGTTTTTGCCAGCCGGTGCTGGGGGCGGGAG
>JALXAG010000243.1 GCA_026992315.1 Sneathiellales bacterium
GCAGGTGAAGACGGGCGCCGGTGGTGCCGGCAATCACCAGCCCGCCGGCGCCCGTCTTCACATAATGGCCGACCAGCCGCCGCCAGGAAGGAAGGTCGATGGCGCCGTTACGAAACGGGGTTATGAGGGGTATCAGCAATATATTCCGCATGATGCTCCGCCCTTTCATGGCGATGTCCGGCCCGTCTGAAAAAGCGGGTATATCCGGCAATAAGTACCTGCAGCCGCCGGGACAGCGGCGAGATATCCGTGCAGCCGTCAACAAGAAGACAGACACCTCCCGCGCGCCGGGCCAGAATCCGGCCGAGGGCGAACCAGGCCCGCAGCCGCGCCGCCTCCCCGCCACTGCAACGATCCGCCATGCGGATGAAACGGGCCGATAAGGAAAGCAGCAGCGGGGTTTTCTCCCTGCCCGTTTCCGGACAGCCAACTATTTCCGGACAGCCAACTATTTCCGGACAGCCGGCCGTTTCCAGATACCGGCCCAGCCAGGTCAGGGAACAGGGCGCCGGAACATAAAGAAGCCGCGCCCTTTCCGCCGGTGCCGGGGGCGGTGCCGCTGTTATGGCGCGCGCGGAAAACAGCGTGGAAAGCGAAATCCGTTCATCCCTGAGGGCACAGGCGTTCAGTCCTTCGGCCCATGTCACGCCCGCATCGAAAAGGTGAACCCGCCCGCCCGTTGCCGCCGCCATGGCCGAGGCGGCAAGCACGGGATTGCTGAGAAGACAATCAGCCGCCCAGCGCCCGGGAAAGGCATGCCGTCCCGCCTGCCGGCAGAGGGCGAGCGTCAGTGCCGCACCGGCGGTTTTGGCCATTGCCACGGCCCGTTCCGCCGCCGCCACCGCACACAGGGCGCTTGCCGATGCCTGCATCCAGGCGCCGCGGCCGACCCTGCTGGGAATATAGCCGCCGCCATCGAACTTGCGGCACAGAACTTCCTCTCCCTCGGCCAGGGAGACGGCATAGCGCTTCAGCGCCGTCAGATAGGCATTGTCATGAATTCTGCCGACAGAAGAATGAAACCCGCCCGCCCGCGCCGGCACAGCCGTCACCGGCTGCAGATCAAACCCCGCCATCTCTGCCGGGATTCGCTGTCCGGCCTGATAAAAAATAACCGGCGGCAGGAATTTTCCGTCCACCGGATCCGGGGGAAGCGCCCGGATCCATGGCCTTGCCATCCCTTGGCCGCCGGACAGTTCGCCTGTTTCAGAGCGCCGTATCATCGGAGCCTCTTTCTTGCCTGAGCTGTTCTCTCCGCCAGCGACGAACCGTCAGCTCAGCCACACCCGGCGCAGCTCCCTGGCGCGGTCCTTATAAGCCGTGCGCGAATGCAGGATGCGGAAATTGTCCCAGATCAGAAAGGCGTTCTTCTTCCATTCGATACCGACACAGGTATCGTGAAAAAACTGCTTGAACCGTTGGGCGATCTCTTCCATTCGCGCATCGCCGTCGCGCTGCATGCAGTTGAAGCTGTAGCGGACGATCGGCCTGTCCTGCGAGGATGTGTCATACATCGGATGCTCGGCCACCCGGCCGAGATTCGACGCCTGAATGCCGGAGCTGGAACAATAGGGAAAGCGCTTTTCCGATACGTAACGCCGGTCGGAATCCGAAAGCTGCTCGATAAAACGATACCCGTCGGCCAGCGTCGTCAGCCCGCCGCCGCAACTTGCCGGATGCACGCACCACAACGCCAGATAACGCGGCGGCGTTCCCTCGAACTCATAGCATTCCGTATGCGGATTGAGTTTTTTCGTGTTCAGGGAATGATAGTGATCGTCGAATTTCGGATCCGCCTTGATCGACCAGACGATCTCGCCGTCATATTGCGGCATCAGCGTGCCGAAACGCTGTGCGAAGGCCAGATGATCGAAATCCTCCGGCAAATCCTCGAGGTAAAGATAGCCGTCGCTCTCCAGACGGCGCTTCTGCGCTTCGAAGACCTGCGTTGACGTTCCGGCTGCATCGTCCGCTGCGGAATTTCTGTCGGCAGAGTACACCATGTCTCTCTCCTTTGGTGTTTTACTATATATGATTATATACCTTTCAGAGGCATATCGTATTCATCTTGTCGAGATTTTCTCGATAAGATGTTATGATTATGCCATCATAAGGAGAAAGACCGGAGGAAAACCTGAAATTGCTTACATACGTATTCTCAACCGATGGTTTTAGGCGGAGGCATTGTACCCTTGAAACCCGCCGGAATATCCGTGTCAATTTTCAGGCCGCGCCCCCAACAGCCGGAAAAATTCTCTTTTCACGTGTATTTTGGGGTGAGCAAAACCGCCCTTGAACAACCATGACCCTCTTTAGATGAGGAAAACAATCATGACGAGCAATTCGAAACCCCACATCTATGTTCTTTATTCCCACAATCCCAGCCGCCTGGCACATCTGCGGAAAATCGGCGCCTTGCGGAAACGGTATCGCTTTACCCTCGTCATGGACGAAAAGCAGCCTGTCGACTGGCAGGAAAAATATGCCGATTCCCTGCTGCGCCTCCCGGTAACGGACGCCTTCCTCAACGGGGAGAAAATCATTCGCCGCGTCAGGGAACACGGCGTGCCGGACGGGGTGCTGCATCTGTCCGAACCCTGCCTGCCGCTCTGGGTCCTGCTGGGCGAGGCCTTCGGCATCGCCGCCCCCCGCCGCGATGCCGCCGCCATCGGCCGCGACAAATATGCAATGCGCCTGTTCGCCGCCGATGCCGGCATTCCCATCCCCGGTTTTTGCCGGGTCACGCGCGCCAACCTCGACGCCGCGCAAAGGCTGGGCTTTCCCGTCATCGCCAAACCTGTCATCGGCGGGGGATCGACACTGGTCAAACGTTTCGACAGTTTCGAAGACCTGAAAGAGGATTTCGAGCGGATGCAGGGGGAGGCGGGGCGGATATATGCCGGCGATTCGCAGATATCCGAAACCATGCCCAATACCGATGAAGGCTACCCCTTCATGATCGAGGAACTGATCGGGGGCGAAACCCTGTTCGAAACCCGCCTGCCCGCCGGTATCGGCGAAATCAGTGTCGAAAGCGTTCATGAAAACGGCAGGACCCATATTCTCGCCATCCATGACAAGCCCCTGCCCGGCAACGGGCCTTATTTCGAGGAATTCGTCATCTCGACCCCGACCCGGATGCCGCAGAGCCATATCCGCATGGCGGCGGAACATGTCGACCGCATCCACAAGGGGCTGGGGGAAGGCTCCTTCGTGCTGCATACGGAATTCCGCACGCTCCGCGACCGCCTCGTCCTGCTCGAATTCGGCATCCGCATCGGCGGCGGCCCGGTCTACCGTTCCGTCCTGCTGTCGACCGGCAACGATTTCCTGGAAATCCTCATCGATCTGGGATTGCGGCGCAAACCCCGTATCCGCAAGGACCGGGCAATCCCGACCATCACCCGATTGCTGTTCGCCCCCCGGCCCGGGCGCATCCGGGCCTTTCACGGCGAAAACCGCATGGTCTGCGAACCCGATTATGCCGAACACCAGATTTACGACGACATCGGGGACATGGCCTACCGTGCCCCGCTCAGTTCCCGCTGCAATGCCCATGTCGTCTTTCAGAACGCCGGCGATGGTTTTCCCGCGCTGGAAAGAAACATGGAAGCGGCCCTGGCCGGTTTCTCGATCGCCGTCGAATGAGACCGGACCCGGAACAAGAAAAAGAGGCACATCCTGCCATGACCATCGATACCTCCCTCCTCGATCGCGGCATTGCCTTCCAGCAGGGCCTGACCGGAACCCGCCGGAAAATGAGCGCGAAGGAGCGCCTGTCCCTCGCCCGGGCACTGAAACATGCCAACCCCTTCTATGCCCGCCTGTACCGCAACACGGATTGCACCGACTGGTCCGCGCTGCCGCCGATCGACAAGAACAGGGTGACGGCGGATTACGACGCCCTCATCGCCCCTTCCGGCTGGACCCGCCGGCGGCTGGAGGATTTCTTCCGCGGCGGCTTCGCCCTGGAGCGAACCCCCGATCCCGGCCATCTCGCCTTTCATTCCTCCGGCTCCAGCGGCGCCATGTCGATTTCGCTGTATTCGGCCTTCGCCTTCGGGCGCAGCATCGCCGCCTTTCATGCCATGGCCGTCGCCGGGGACGAGCACGACAGTCCCCGCCTGGCCTATATCGGCATGACCGACCGTTTCAACGGCGGCAATCAGTGGATCCATTTCATGGCCGGGCTGATGCCGGTGGCCCTGTTCAGCATCTTCAGCGACCCCGAGGAAATCATCGGCGATCTGTGCGATTTCGCCCCCACGATCATGCTGACGAAACCGCACAGCCTGATCGCCCTCGGCCAGGCCGCCCTGAGGCGGGGCCGGCAACTGCGGCCCCGGCGCCTGCTCTCGGTCGGCGAAAACCTGACCGCGCGCTCACGCGAAGCCATCCTCGCCCTGTACGGTACCCTGCCGCACAACAGTTTCTCGACAACGGAAACCGGCCCGATCGGTTTTCAGTGCGACAGCAGCCAGGAAGCGCTGGATCTCTACGACAATCTCAACTTTGTCGAGATTCTGGATGAAGCCGGCCGGCCGATCGAACGAGCGGGGCGGGAAGGCATTGTCACGGTCAGCAGCCTTTACAATACGGCGATGCCGCTGATCCGCTACCGGCTCGGCGATATCGCCTGCTGGATCGATGACGGCGACGGCACCCGCCGCCTGTCCTTCATCGGCAAGCGCGGCAATAGGGTGCTGACATTCCGCAATGACGGCGGCTGTGCCGACATCAACGAAAGTTGCCTGTGGAACTTGAGCTTCCCCGGCGTTTTCGATTACCGGATCGTTCAGACAGCGCCTTCGGCCCTGCGCATCGACATTGCCGCCGCCGACCCCGCCGCCCCGCCCGATCCGGATACCGTCATCGCCCGGCTGTCCGAAACCATCGCCGCCGCCGGCTGCCCCCTTGAACTGCATATTGCCGTCCGCCTGCTGGAGCGCATCGAACCCGATGCCCGCACAGCGAAAATCAAACGCGTCGTTCCGCTGGAAAACGACGCTTCTTCCCCTCTTTTGACAGGATCGGAAAAATGATCGGAATACGGGACCTTCTGCTTATCGGCATCGTCGTCTTCATCTGGGGGCTGAATTTCGTCGTGATCAAAATCGGGCTGGAACAGTTCCCGCCCCTGCTTTTTTCCGCCCTGCGCTTTCTGACCGCCGCCTTGCCATGGGCCTTCATTCTCGGCCGCGGCAATCTGAAATGGTCGGTCATCCTTTCCGTCGGTTTCGCCCTCGGCTTCGCGCAGTTCTCCTTCCTGTTCGTCGGCATCTATCTCGGCATGCCGCCCGGCCTGTCTTCGCTCATCCTGCAATCGCAGGTCATTTTCACCGTCATTCTCGGCATCTTCGTGTTTGCCGATCTGCCGAACCGCTTTCAATGGGCCGGCATTCTGACGGGGATTCTGGGCATTGCCGTCATCGGCGAAACCGTTGCGGCGGATGCCGTCATCCCTGCCATCAGCTTTGTTTTTCTGCTGCTGGCCGGATTCTCCTGGGCCGTTTCCAACATATTGATGAAACGCGCCGGGCAGATCGACATGCTGCGGCTGATCCTGTGGATGAGCCTGGTGCCGCCGATACCGCTGCTGCTGCTGTCCGCGATATTCGAAACCGGGCAGATCGACAGCCTTCTCTCCTTCGATCTGAAAGCCGCCGGAACCCTGATCTATGTCGGCCTGATATCGACCATCTTCGCCTTCGCCATATGGGGACAGATGCTCAAGCGCCATTCGCCGCTGACCATTGCGCCGTTTTCCCTGCTGGTGCCGATTTTCGGCATGTCGCTTTCGGCGCTGCTGCTCGGCGAATCTTTCGGGCCGGTGCGGATGGCGGGATCGGCCCTGGTCATGGCCGGGCTGGCGCTGATCGTTCTGTCGCCCCGGCTGCAAAAAGCCTGGGCGACCCGTACCGCTGTCGGCAGGGTCAGAGGATCCGCACCGAAGGCACGGGAATGATGAACCGCCCGCCCCAATCGCGGATATGCGCCATCTGTTCCATGATCTCGTCCTTCAGATTCCACGGCAGGATCAGCACATAATCGGGGCGAGTGCGGGCGATTTCCTCCGGCGGACGGATGGGCAGGCGCGATCCGGGCATCAGCCGGCCCTGCTTGGCCGGGTTGCGGTCGACCACATAGGAAACGAGGTCTGTTCCGATTCCGAAATGATTGAGCAGGGTATTGCCCTTGGCCGCGGCGCCATAGGCGGCGACGCTGTGCCCTTCCGCCTTCAGGCGGTTCAGCAGCGCCAGCAGATCGGCCTTCAGCCCGGCCACCCTGGCCGGAAAGGCCTGATAGGTCTTCAGATCGTCCATGGCCGCGGCCGCCTCCTCCGCCCGGACGGCGGCCAGGCCGGGGCCGTCGACATGGCTGGCATTGTCGGCATGGGTGGCGAAAATGCGCAGGGAGCCGCCATGGGTCGGCAGTTTTTCCACGTCGAAGATGCGCAGGCCATGGGCGGCAAGGATTTTCTCCGCCGTCAGCAATGAGAAATAGGAATAATGCTCGTGATAGATGGTGTCGAACTGCACATCCTCTATCAGGCGCAGCAGATGCGGGAATTCGACCGTGATCACCCCCTCATCGGCCAGCAATGCCTTGAAACCGGCAACGAAATCGTTCAGATCCGGCACATGGGCCATGACATTGTTGGCGGCGATCAGATCGGCCGGACGGTAACGGGCGCGGATGGTCTGGGCCGTCTCCCGCCCGAAAAAGGCCACTTCCGTATCGATCCCCTCTGCCCTGGCGACCGCTGCGACATTGGCCGCCGGTTCGATGCCCAGATGAGGAATGCCCAGATCGCGGAAATGGCGCAGCAGATATCCGTCATTCGAGGCCACTTCGACGACGAAGCTTTCCGCCCCCAGCCCCAGGCGCGCCGTCATCGCCTCGGCATAGCGGCGGGCATGTTCGACCCAGCTTGCGGAATAGGAGGAGAAATAAGCGTAATCGCTGAAGATCTCCTCGGCGGGGACCGCATCCTCCACCTGCACCAGGAAACAGTTGGCACAGACACGGGCATGCAGCGGATAGACCGGATCGCGTTCCGGCGCCCGCTCGGGATCGACATAGGCATTGGCCAGCGGCGTCGCCCCCAGATCGACCAGAGAATGGACAAGCGGCGTGGCGCAGAAACGGCATTTCGGGGAGCTGTCGGCGTGATCGGTCATCGCTTTATTCCGCATCGGTCTCGATATTGAGCAGGCGCATGTAACGGGCGATCTGTTCCCGGGTCAAGTCGATCGCCGGCTGCCCCCGGTCGAAGCCCTTGTACCAGGCAACCGTCCAGTCGAGGGTTTCATCGGCATCGAGCAGGGGCCGCCAGCCCAGAACCCGCCCGGCCAGGGACGGATCGAGCGCCAGAAGCTTCTTCTCCGGGGGCTGTTCCCCGGCCTGCCGCTGCCAGGAAAGACCGGGGGCCAGCGCCGCAAGCAGGCGTTCGGCCACCGTGCCGACGCTGAGGGCATGGGCATCCAGCGGGCCGAAATTCAGCGCCGGCGGCAGATCCTTCCGGCCCCGGGCCGCAGCCTCGGCGAAGGCGAGGTAACCGGCCAGCGGCTCCAGCACATGCTGCCAGGGGCGGGTGGCATCGGGATAGCGCAGCGCCAATGCCCGCCCCGAACGTGCGGCCCGCCAGATATCGGGCACCAGCCGGTCTTCCGACCAGTCGCCGCCGCCGATCACATTGCCCGCCCGGGCCGTATGAATGCCGGCGCCGCCGCCATAGAAGCTTTTCGCCCAGGCCCGGGCCACCAGCTCCGTCGCCCCCTTCGAGGCGCTGTAGGGATCGTCCCCGCCCAAGGGATCCCCTTCGCGAAGCGGGCGGCCGTCTTCGGGGTTGTGATAGGCCTTGTCGCTGGTCACGACGATCGCTGCCTTCAGAGACGGCGCATGGCGCAACCCTTCCAGCACATGAGCCGTGCCCATGACATTGGCGGCAAAGGTTTCCACCGGCTGACGGTAGGAGCGGCGCACCAGCGCCTGGGCGGCCATGTGCAGGCAGATTTCCGGATCGGTCGCGGCAATCAGCGAGGCCACGGCATCGGCATCGCGGATATCGCCGATATGGCTGGTCATCCCCAGATCGTCGCCGATCAGGGCAAAAAGATTGGGCTCGCCTTCCGGCGCCAGGGCAAGGCCATGAACCTCCGCCCCCATCCGGCGCAGCCAGGCGCACAGCCAGGCCCCCTTGAAACCCGTATGGCCGGTGACCAGAACGCGCCTTCCCGCCCAGAATTGCGGATCGATCATGATTGCACCCCGTTTTGCGCCCGCGCCGCCGCCGGGCGATCCTCATCCCCGCCTGCGGCCATTGCCGGACGGGCACGGTCCGTTGTCCGCGAGGCCGGGCGCCCGGCCAGCCAGGCAGCGGCCCCGCAGAAGCTGGCCAGATCGCGCCGCGCCTTGCCGCGGTTGAGGACCAGCCCATGGCCCAGCGCCTTCAGCCCCCGGCGCAGCAGCACCCGCCAGCCCAGGCGATGGGCCGCGCCCGTTCCGGCATATTTGGCCTCGAAATAAAGCCGCGACCAGGACAGGTGATAGAATTTTTCCCAGCGTACCGCGGCGCCGTCGCCGATGGAGCCGCCGCCGATATGCATGGCCTCGGCCCGCGGATCGAGAATGAGCTGCCAGCCCTTGCCGATCAGGCGACGGCAGAGATCGTTGTCCTCGAAATAAAGAAAGATTGCCGGATCGTAAAAGCCGCTCTCACGCAGCGCCGCCATCCGCACCAGGGTGACGGCCCCGGAAATATACCAGGTGCAGCACGGCCCTTCCGGCAGGATCGCCCGGGAACGGGCAGAACGGCTCATGCGCTGGCGGGTCAGGTAATCGGCATTGTAGGACAGTTCCGCCGATCCGTCCGGATTGAGCAGCCGCGGCGCGATCATCGCCGCGCGGGGATTGTCCTCCGCCGTGCGGCGGAGACGGCGCAGCATCGCCGCATCGATCACCGCATCGGGGTTGATCAGCAGCACGAATTCGCTTTCCACCCGCGCCAATCCCTGATTGGCGGCATTGCCGTAGCCCAGACCGGTTTCATTGCGGATGATTTCCGCATCGGGGCGAACGGCGCGGATGCGCTGCAGCGTATCGTCGGTGCTGGCATTGTCGATGACGATGACCCGTTCCGCCCCGGCCATGGCCTTCAGGCAGTCGCCGATCACCGCGGCGGAATTATGGGTCACGGTCACGGGGGTGACCCCGGCCCATGCCGCTTTTTCCTCTTGCGCCGTCAGTCCCAGATCTTCCACGGCGCCTTGCCTTCCGCCCACAGGGATTCGAGCAGATTCTTCTCGCGCAGGGTATCCATCGGCTGCCAGAATCCGTCATGGCAATAGGCGGTCAGCTGCCCGTCGCGGGCCAGGCCGGTCAGCGGCTCCTGCTCCCAGACCGTATCGTCGCCGTCGATGCGATCCAGCACCGAAGGTTCCAGAATAAAGAAACCGCCATTGATATAGCCGCCGTCGCCGCGCGGTTTTTCGAGAAAATCGACCACCTGGCCGTCGCGGATCTCGGTCGCCCCGAAACGCCCCGGCGGGCGCACCACCGTCACCGTTGCCTCACGCCCCGCCCGGCGATGGGTTTCGCGCAGGGCATCGATGTCGATATCGGCAACGCCGTCGCCATAGGTCATGGCGAAGGGTTCGTCCTTGTCCAGATATTCGGCCACCCGCGCCAGGCGGCCGCCGGTCTGCGTCAGCTCACCGGTTTCCACCAGCGTCACCTTCCACGGATCGGTATGGTTGCGGTGATAGGTGATGTCGTTGCGGGCCAGATCGATGGTCACATCCGCCCGGTGCAGCACGTAATTGGCGAAAAATTCCTTGATCACATAGCCTTTGTAGCCGAGGCAGACGATGAAATCCGTCAGCCCGTAGCGGGCATAGATCTTCATGATGTGCCACAGGATGGGCCGCCCGCCGATCTCGATCATCGGTTTGGGCTTCAGATGCGACTCTTCGGAAATACGGGTGCCCAGCCCGCCCGCCAGCAATACGACTTTCACGATTTTCCGTCCCAGAAACGCGCCATGGCGCCGTTATGACGCCTGCCGCCGAACATCAATATCCGCAAAACGCGGCTGCGGCGCACATTATCACACCGCCCTGCCATGGCAAGCGCCGCTTTCGGGTTGACCGCGGCCCCCGGAACCGCCAAATTGCGCCCAACATCAGCGCAATCCTTGAGGGCACCTTGGCACCGACACGCGAAGACATCAGACAGGCCATTATCGAGGCAGGGTCGGACAATACGGAAATGTTCGGCTTCCCGGAAAAGGCCGATGGGCTGCATCTGCAGCAGGACCCGGACGAATATGCCGATTTCGTCCATTTCATGGCCAGCGAAATGCCGCCGGCGAAGCTGGGGCTGGATATCGGCATCGCCTCGGGCGGGCAGACCAAATTCCTGCGCGATTACTATCCGATCGAAAAGACGCTGATCGTCGATATCGGCGAACATCCGAAATTCCCCCACTGGCAGCGCATCAAGCCAACGGTCAGAAGCGAGATCGTCTTCGAAATGATCGCCGACAGCCACGCCCCGGAAGTGCGCGAGGCGCTGGCGCCCTTCGCCGGGCAGGTGGATTTCGCCTTCATCGACGGCGATCATTCCTATAAGGGGCTGAAACAGGATATCGTCCTGGCCAAGACGGTGGCCCGCGAAGGGGCCCTGTTCATCCTGCACGACACCACCGCGGTCGAGGATTGCGCCCGCGTTGCCGAAGAAATGAAACATTCGGCGGATTTCGAACCGATCCGCGATTTCAACCGCCGTTTCGGCATTTCCGTCTGGCGCTATCTGGCGAAGAAGGGGCCGGAGCAGGGGCTGCTGTCGCGCCTGCTCGGCCGTATCGATATCTGAAGACAGGGAAGGAAGCGATGACGCAGGCCCTGGCCATTTTCGCCGCCGTCTTCATGGCCGAGCTGGGCGACAAAACCCAGCTCGCCACCCTGCTGTTCGCCTCCGACAAACAGCAATCGCCGCTGATCGTCTTCCTCGCCGCCGCCGGGGCGCTGGTGGCCTCGACCGCCATAGCCGTGCTTCTCGGCTCTCTCGCCGAACGCTATCTGGCGATGATTCCGCTGAAGCTGATCGCCGGCATCGGTTTCATCCTCATCGGCGCCTGGAGCATCTGGGAACATTACAGCGCCTGATCAGCGCCCGGAAGAACCGGCTCGTCTCCGGGC
>JALXAG010000244.1 GCA_026992315.1 Sneathiellales bacterium
CGCCGTCGGCCTCGGGTTCCACGATGTCCTTGGCCGTGGCGGCGTCGGCGGCCTCGTCCATCCCTTCCTTGCGGAAGGGAACGCGCAGCAGGTCGATGCAGGCGGCAAGCTTGTCGCGCAGTTCGTGGCGATGGACCACCATGTCCAGCATGCCGTGTTCCAGCAGATATTCGGCGCGCTGAAACCCTTCGGGCAGTTTTTCCCGGATCGTCTGCTCGATCACGCGCTGACCGGCGAAACCGATCAGGGCGCCGGGTTCGGCAATGGCGATATCGCCGAGCATGGCGAAGGAGGCCGTCACCCCGCCGGTGGTCGGATCGGTGAGGATGACGATGAAGGGCAGCCCCGCCTCGCGCAGGCGGTGAACGATCACCGTGGTGCGCGGCATCTGCATCAGGGAGATGATCCCCTCCTGCATGCGCATGCCTCCCGATGCCGAAATGGCAATGAAGGCGGAGCGGGTGGCAATGGCGCGTTCGCCGGCGGCAACGATCATTTCACCGGCCGCCGCCCCCATGGAGCCGCCCATGAAGGCGAAGTTCTGCGCCGCGATCACCGCCGGGTTGCCGCCGATGCGTCCCTCCGCCGCCATGACCGAATCCTCGGCACCGGTTTTGGCGCGCGCTTCCTTCAGCCGGTCGGGGTATTTCTTGGAATCGCGGAATTTCAGCGGATCGGCCGGGGCGGCGGGGGCAGGCAGCAGATCGTATGACCCTTCATCGAACAGGGCATCGAAACGCTGTTTCGGCGACAGGCGCATGTGATAGTCGCAATGCGGGCAGACCCATTGCGCCTGTTTCAGATCGCGGTGAAAGATCATCTGGCCGCATTTGGAGCATTTCACCCACAGATTGTCGGGAATGTCGCGCTTGCGCCCGAAAACGCTGATGCGCGGCAGAACGGAACGGGTCAGCCAGTTCATTGTTCCGCCCCTGTCTTTTTCATGACCGTCTTCATGATCGTCATTGCAAATCTATCCATCTCTGCGGGCATTGCGTACCCCGTCGGCCAGGGCTTTCACCAGATCCAGCACGGCGCTTATCGCCGTATCCCGGTCCGGGGCATCGGCCAGGCGGGCGATCAGCGCGGAACCGACAACGGCGGCATCGGCATGGCGGGCCACGGCGGCGGCCTGTTCGGGTGTCTTGATACCGAAACCGACGGCGATGGGCAATTGCGTATGGCGTTTCAGCCGTGTCACGGCCTCCCCCACCGCCTGCGTGTCCAGGGCGGCGGCGCCGGTAATGCCGGTAAAGGAAACATAATAGACGAAGCCGCTGGCATTGTTCAGCACGGCGGGCAGGCGGGCATCGTCGGTGGTCGGCGTGGCCAGGCGGATGAAGTTGATGTTCTTCTCCATTGCCGGCAGGCAGAGCTCCGGATCTTCCTCCGAAGGCAGATCGACGATAATCAGCCCGTCGACCCCGGCGGCGGCGGCATCGTCGAGAAAGGCGGGAACGCCATAGCTGTAGACCGGGTTGTAATAGCCCATCAGGATAAGCGGCGTCGTATCGTCCTGCTTGCGGAATCGGCGCACCATTTCCAGCGTTTTGCGCAGGGTCATGCCGGCGTCGAGCGCCCGCAGCCCCGCCGCCTGAATGGCCGGACCGTCGGCCATGGGATCGGTGAAGGGCATGCCCAGTTCGATCAGGTCGGCGCCCGCGGCGGGCAGGCCCTGCAGGATGCGGAAGCTGGTTTCCGGGTCGGGATCCCCCGCCATGGTGAAGGTCACCAGTCCGGCGCGTTTTGCCGCGGCAAGTTCCGCGAAACGTCTGTCGATGCGGGTCTGTTTCACAACGATACCCCCAAGGCTTCGGCGACGGTGAAGATATCCTTGTCTCCCCGTCCGCTCAGATTGACCAGAATGATATGCTCCTTCGGCAGCTTGGGGGCCATTTTCGCCACCTCGGCCAGGGCGTGGCAGGATTCCAGCGCCGGAATGATCCCTTCGAGGCGCGAGCAGAGCTGAAAGGCCTCCAGCGCCTCTTCATCGGTGGCCGGTACGTATCTGGCCCGGCCGATATCGTTCAGCCAGGCATGTTCCGGCCCGATGCCGGGATAATCGAGCCCGGCGGAGATGGAATGCGCCTCGACGATCTGCCCGTCGTCGTCCTGCAGCAGATAGGTGCGGTTGCCATGCAGCACGCCGGGCCGTCCGGCGGCGATGGAGGCGGCGTGTTCGCCGGTTTCGATGCCCCGCCCCGCCGCCTCGACGGCGACGAGCTCGACCCCTTCGTCGTCGAGGAAGGGATGGAACAGGCCGATGGCGTTCGATCCGCCGCCGATACAGGCAACCAGCGTGTCGGGCAGCCGCCCCAGGCGCTGCATCATCTGGGCCTTGGCCTCGCGCCCGATGACCGATTGGAAATCGCGCACCAGTTCCGGATAGGGATGCGGCCCGGCAGCGGTGCCGATGATGTAGAAGGTGTCTTCGACATTGGTCACCCAGTCGCGCAGCGCTTCGTTCAGCGCATCCTTCAGGGTGCGCGAGCCCGATTTCACCGCCACCACCTCGGCGCCGAGAAGCTTCATGCGGAAGACGTTGGGGCGCTGGCGTTCGATATCCACCTCGCCCATATAGATCACGCAGGGCAGGCCGAAGCGCGCCGCCACCGTTGCCGTGGCAACGCCATGCTGCCCGGCGCCGGTTTCGGCGATGATCCGTTTCTTGCCCATGCGCCGGGCCAGCAGAATCTGGCCGATGCAGTTGTTGATCTTGTGCGCGCCGGTATGGTTCAGTTCCTCGCGCTTGAACCAGATCTGGGCGCCGCCGAAATGTTCGCTCATCCGTTCGGCGAAATAAAGCGGGCTCGGCCGGCCGACGAAATCGCGCATGAAACCGTCCATTTCGGCGGCGAATGCCGGATCGTCCTTGGCGCTGCGATAGGCCTCTTCGAGCTCCAGTATCAGTGGCATCAGGGTTTCGGCGACATAACGGCCGCCATAAATGCCGAAATGCCCCTGATCGTCGGGGCCGCTGCGGTATGAGTTGGGCTTCTGCATGGTTATTTCTCTTTTCCTGCGGCCGGAGAACTGCCTTTCAGGCCGTGCGCGATGCGCAGAAATTCACGTATCTTCTTTTCATCCTTGCATCCGGGGGCGGTTTCGACGCCGGAGGATACATCGACCCAGCCGATGCCGGTAATCGCCACCGCTTCGGCCAGATTACCCGCATCCAGCCCGCCGGAGAGCATCGCCGGACGCCGCCAGCGGCGGTTTTCCAGCAGATGCCAGTCGAAGCTGATGCCGTTTCCGCCGGGCAGATCGGCCCCGGCGGGGGGCTTGGCATCGAACAGCAGCCAGTCCGCGATTGCCTCGTAAGCGGGAATTTTTTCCAGATCGTCCCCGCTGCGCAGGCTGATCGCCTTCATCACCGGCAGGCCGGTGCTGTTGCGGATTTCCTCCACC
>JALXAG010000245.1 GCA_026992315.1 Sneathiellales bacterium
CGGGCAGGCCGTAGCCGATGGAGGCGAAGCCCCGGTCCGGTACGAAACCGCGGCCGGGTTGTTTGGTGTCGTATAGCAGCCCGCCCCAATGGGCGGCAAAACCGCCATCGGCAATCAGATGGCCGTTGGCGGGCATGATGCGGTTCAGCTCATGAATCAGCCTGGCCATGGAAACGGGGCTTTCGTCGGATTCCAGGCGGGGGCGCACCTCCTGCCGCCATGCGGCCATGCGGCTGCGGACCTCTTCGCTCCAGCCATGGCGGGCCTGCCGTGCCGCAGTGCCGTCGCCGAGTCGTTCGCTCAGATCCTGCAATCCTTCACGCACATCGCCCCACAATGTTACGGACGGGGCATAGGTGCGGCCGAATTCCTCCGCCACGATGTCGAGATGGATCACGGTTTTTCCCGCGGCAGGCACCGTGTAGCGCTTGGTCGCGATCTCGCCCAGCTTGCAGCCGGCAACCAGAAGGCAATCGGCCTCGTCGATCAGGGCATTGGCGATCCGGTCGTAACGGCCGAACAAGCCGGCATTCAGCGGATCGGTGCAGGCGACGGCCCCCTTGCCGGACATGGTGTGGGCCACGGGAATGGCATATTCACGGGCAAAGGCGCTGACCGTTTTCGCCGCATGGCTGATATGCACGCCGCCACCGCAGAGCATCAGGGGGCGACGGGCCTTTTGCAGCAATGCGGCGGCCGCGGCCAGATCCTCGCGTGCCGGACGGCAACGGACCGAAGGGGCACCCTGAATACGCGGGTCTGCGCTAAAGGCATCCTCGGCGAAATCATGGGTGGCGTGGCTGATATCTTCCGGTACATTGACGACGACCGGGCCCGGCCTGCCGGAAGTGGCGATCCGGAAGGCGCGGCGCATCAGTTCGGGGATGCGTTCGATCGCCTCGATGGCCAGAATTTCCTTGACCGCCGGGCGCAGGATTTCGACCTGACGGGTTTCCTGGGTCATGTTCTTGCCGGCATGGGCACGATGGGCATCGCCGATGACGGCAACCAGCGGCGTGCCGGCGTTCAGTGCCTCGACCAGGGCGGTGACCAGATTGGTCGCCCCCGGGCCGAGCGTCGCATCGACCAGTCCCACCCGGCCGGTAATCTTGGCATAGGCGTCGGCGGCGAAGGCGCCGCAACGTTCGTCGTTGATCAGATAATGGCGCAGGCCCAGGCGGCGCACCGCATCGTAAAAGGGCAGAAGCTGAAATCCGCCCATGCCGAAGATCGGCCCGGCATTCAGGGCCTGCAGCATGCGGGCGATGGCTTCGCCGCCGGTCATTTCATTGGTCGTTTCCATTCTGTCCTGTCCCTGTCGGCATATCAGATGTTGTAACCCAGAACCCGCGGCAGCCATAAGGCCAGCTCGGGAAAGGCGATCACCAGCGCCATCGCCCCGATCATCGCCGCAACCAGCCACAATACCCAGGGCACCGTGGATTCGATGGAGATTTCGCCGACCTTGGCGGTGACGATCAGATTTACCGCCAATGGCGGGGTGAACTGACCGATGGCGATATTCATGGCCATCAGCACCCCGAACCAGGTCAGGTTCCAGCCGAGCGATGTGGCGATCGGCACCAGGATCGGCAGGGTGATCAGATAGATCGATACCCCGTCCAGTATCATCCCCGCGATCAGCAGCAACGCCATGATCATGGCCATGATCAGATGGGGATTGGCCGTCAGGTTCAGTATGCTTTTCGCTGCGGCATCGAAGGCGCCGAGGGTCGATCCGACCCAGGCGAAGATGCCGGCCAGGGCGATGACGATGGTGATGGTGGCGGTGATTTCCGCCGCATCGGCGAAGGCGCGGTACAGGGCGGCGGGGGTAAGACTGCGGTAAATGAACGATCCGACGATCAGTCCGTAGGCCACGGCCACGGCGGCGGCTTCCGTCGGGGTGAACAGGCCCGAGCGCATGCCGCCCAGGATGATCACCGGTGCCAGCAGCCCCGGCACCGCGCGGCGGAAACTGGGCCAGAAGGGCGGCCATTGCATGTCCTCCCCGCGTCCGAAATCGTGACGGCGCGACAGATAGAGTACGGGCAGCACGATGGCGCCGCCGGCCAGCAGGCCGGGGATCAGCCCGGCGGCGAACAGGGCGCGCAGATCCAGCCCCGGCACGATGATCGAATAGATGATCAGGGCAATGGACGGCGGTATCAGTATGGCGGTGGAGGCCGATGCCGCGATGACACTGGCGGAAAAGGGCCTGGGATATCCGGCGCGGCTCATGCTCGGCAGCATGATGGCGGCAACGGCGGCGGCATCTGCCGGGCCGGAGCCGGACATGCCGCCCATGATCAGGCTGACCATGACCGCGACCAGCGCCAGCCCGCCGCGGCGCGGGCCGATGACCGCCTGGGCGAAGGTGACCAGATGGCGGGCAACGCCGCTGCGCTCGAAAATGATGCCGGTCAGGATGAACAGCGGAATGGCGATCAGCGGGTATTTGGCGATCGAGGAATAGGCCGTGGTGGCAATGGCGCCCATGGCGTTCATGTCCAGCCCGGCGAGAATGGCGGCAGAGGCCGACAGCCCCAACGCCACCGCAATCGGAGCACCGATGATCAGCAGCGCGGCGAGAAGCGCAATCAGCAGCAGCCCGGCCGGGATCATGATCGCCCGCCCCTGCGCATCTGCAGGATGCGCAGAATGATGGCGATGCTCAGCAGCGGCATCCAGGCCGTATAGATCCAGGCGGGATAGCCCAGGCCGGCGGAAACTTCCTCGAACTGGTATTCGTCCCAGGCCAGCAGGGCCCCGTACCAGGCGATCAGGGCGAACATGATCAGGGAAGCGATACGGCTGGCGATGGTACAGACACGCCTAAAGGCGGGGCCGAAGCGTTCGGCGAAGAAGCCGATGCGGATATGGGCATTGCGGGCAAAGGCCAGTCCGGTGCCGACGAAGGTGAGGAAAACCAGCAGGAAGACCGAATATTCCTCGGTAAAGGCGAAGGAGGCATCGGTGGCGTAGCGAACGATCACATTGACGATGCTGATCAGAAAGATCGCCGCCATGGCCAGGGCGCCGAGCACGCGCTCAACCTCCCGTCCTTCAGCCACGCTACCTTCGGCATTGTTTCCATTCCCGCCGTTATGGCCGGTGTTATCCTTCATCGTTTTCTCCGCATTTTCCGGAAACGGGGTCATTGGGCCGGCTCCCGATGCCGGATCCGATTTGTCGGCCGTCAGGGAGAAACGGCCGGGCTGGCCCGGCCGTTTCTGTGCAGGAGCATTCAGCGTTCGGCGATGGTTTTTTCCGCCAGCGCCACCAGATCGTCGCCGATCTTCTTGCGCCATTTGGCATAGACGCCGCGGGTGGCATCGATGAAGGCCTGGCGTTCGGCATCGTTCAGGCGTTCGACCTGCACGCCCCAGCTTTCGATCTTGCGGATCAGCGCATCGTCATTGCCGACAAGCCCTTCGCGCGCTTTCCGAATGCCGAGCTTCCCGGCCTCGATCGCCGCTTCGCGCAGGATTTTCTGATCTTCAGGAGTGAAGCTGTTCCAGACCTTGTTGCTGACGCCGAAAATCAGCGGGTCGGCCACGTAATGCCACAGGGTGACGTATTTCTGACCGACATTCTGCATCTTGACGATGGTATAGATGGTCAGCGGATTTTCCTGCCCGTCGACGGCACCGGTGGTCAGGGCCGGCTTGGCATCGGCCCAGCTCATCTGTGTCGGGTTGGCGCCGAGCGCCGAGAAGGTGTCGTTGAACAGCGGCGAGCCGACGACGCGGATCTTCAGCCCTTTCAGGTCGGCGGGTTTGCGGATCGGATGCTTGGAATTGGTCAGTTCGCGGAAACCGTTTTCCGCCCAGGCCAGCGGTTCCACCCCCTTCTTGCGGATGATCGCGAACAGCTTCTTGCCGACCTCGCCCTGGGTCAGGGCGTCGATGGCCTTGTAATCGGGCATCAGGAAGGGCAGGGAGAAGATGTTCAGCTCCTTCACCTGCGGCGACCAGTTGATGGTCGAGCCGACGGCCATGTCGATGATGCCCTGACGCATGGCGGTGAATTCGCGCGTCTGATCGCCGGAGACGAGCTGTGCCCCCGGATAGGCCTTCATATTGATGCGCCCGTTGGTGCGCTCGCGCACCAGTTCGATCCATTTATCGACGGCAATTCCCCAGGGGAAGGGGGCCGGAACCACGGTCGAAACCTTGTATTCGGCTTTGTATTCGGCCGCTTTCAGCGGTGTTGTCGTCGCCAGTGCCGCCACCGCCATCGCCGATGCGGTCATAAGCAGTTTTCCCAGAGTCATTCTGTCCTCCCGTCTGTGGCGCAAGGCGCCGTCAGGCATGCGCGGGCAGGGTGCCCGTCATTTCGCATGCATCATTTCCCGCGCCGTCGTTATGATCTGTTCTGTGCCGACGCGGACCATATCCTCAAGCGGCGGGGCATAGCTGATCGGCACCCGCGGTGCCCCCAGCCGGCGCACCGGCCCCTTGAGGGATGAAAAAACCTTCTCCTGCACCGTGGCAGCGATTTCGCCGCCGAAACCGCCGACGGCGACCGCTTCGTGAACGATCAGGCAGCGCCCCGTCCGGGCGGTGCTTTCCAGCACCGTGGCCTTGTCCCAGGGCCAGAGGGTGCGCAGATCGATGATTTCGGCCTGTATGCCTTCCGCCGCCAGGGCTTCGGCGGCTTCGAGGCATCGGTAAAGCATCGCCGACCAGGTGATAATGCTCAGATCGCCGCCCTGGCGGGCGATGCGCGCGCGACCGAATTCCTCCGCGCCCGGGGGGGTGACGGTGCGTTCGAGCGCCCCCTCGACCGGCCACAGATCCTTGTGTTCCAGATGAACGACCGGATCGTCCGCGCGGATGGCGGCGCGCAGCAGGCGGTAATTGTCCTCAGGCGTGGCCGGGGCGGTAACCACCAGCCCCGGGATATGTGCATACCAGGCTTCCAGCGATTGCGAATGCTGCGCGGCGGAAGAACGCCACATGCCCATGGGCTCGCGCACCACCAGCGGCACCCGTGTCTGCCCGCCGAACATGTAGCGGGCCTTGGCCGCCTGATTGACCAGTTCGTCGATGGCGCAGAGGGCGAAGTCGGAAAAGCGCATCTCGACCACCGGCCGGGTGCCCATCATCGCCGCGCCGACGGCGGCGCCCATGATGCAGGCCTCCGATATCGGCGTGTCCATGATCCGTTCCGGGCCGAATTCCTCCGCCAGGCCCCTGTACTGGCCGAAGACGCCGCCACGGCCCAGATCCTCTCCCAGGGCCCAGACATCGGGATCGGCGCTCATTTCGTCGCTCAGGGCCGCCCGTCCGGCTTCGAGATAGCTCATGGTTTCCATCAGAAGGCCTCCTGGCGCGGATCGCCGATATCCTGAACGTCTTCGAAGGCGCGTCTTTGCGGCGGCGGCGGGGCAGCCAGGGCTTTTTCGTACATCTCCGCCATGGCTGTTTCCGTTTCCCTGCGGATGGCGGCAAGCGTTGTTTCATTCACCCCTTCTTCGATCAGCCGGGCGGCGCAGCGGGCAATGGGTTCGCGCCGCCAGCGGGCCTCGACCTCGGCCCGGTCGCGATAGGTTGCCGGGTCGGCGGCCGTATGGCCGGCAAGGCGATAGGTATGCACATGCATGAAATGGGGGCCGCCGCCGCTGCGGATGGTGGCGGCGATATCGCGTGTGGCCCGATCCAAGCTTTCGACATCGTTGCCGTCCAGTTCCGTCACGGGCAGGCCCAATGCGCCGGCCCGCGCACCCGGGCCTGGCCCGCCGGTCATGTTCGCCGTTACGGTGGTCGATGAATAGCTGTTGTCCTCGCAGACGAAGAGAACCGGCAAATCGTAGATGCGCGCCCAGTTCAGCCCTTCCAGAAACGGACCGCGGTTGACGGCCCCGTCGCCGAAGATGCAGACGACGATGCGTTCGTCCCCCTTCAGGCGGATGGCATTGGCCGCGCCTGCGGCGATGACGATATTGGCTCCGACCACGCCGTTGGCGCCGAGCATGCCGACGGAAAAATCGGCGATATGCATCGATCCGCCCTTGCCGTTGCTGTTACCGCCCTCGCGGCCCAGAAGTTCGCGCAGCATCACCGCGGGATCCGCCCCCTTGGCAATGGTGTGCCCGTGCCCGCGATGGGTGGAAAGCAGCACATCGTCGCGGCGCAGATTGCCGCAGATGCCGGAGGCGACGGCCTCCTGCCCGATCGAGGGATGGATCGGACCGGGCACCTGGCCGTTTTTCTGGGCCCGGATGGCGGTTTCCTCGAAGGCCCGGATCAGCAGCATCACCCGGTAGTGATGCAGCAGCCGTTCAGGGCCGATGCCGTTGCCGCCATGGCGGCGGGGTGTTTCCGTGTCGTCATTCATCGGCCATTCTCACGCTATTGTTCCGGGTTTCGGAAGCCGGGTCAGGCCCCAGATCCTGCGCCGTGGCGAAGGCTTCCGCCTCCTCCCTCAGAATCTGCAGCAGTTCCTGCCGCCGCCTGCCGCGCATGCGGCTGTTGATCGCCGCCACCGCCAGGGCCGCGCCGGGCTGTCGGTCGCGTTCCGGCACAGTGATGGCGATGGCGCTCATACCCTCGATCAGCCGTCCGTTATTGAAGGCGTAGCCGCGCTGGCGCGTATCGGCGACCATTTCATGCAGGGCGTCGGCATCGAAGCCCGGATATTGCGCCAGCCAGTCGCGGTTGCGGGCGATAATGCGTTCGATATGCGCATCGGGCAGGGCAGAGAGCAGGGCCAGCGACCCCGATCCGACGCCAAGGGGGCGGCGGTCGCCGACATTCAGTGTCAGCGTGTGGATGGGGAAGGCACCGATTTCCCGCCCGATGCACAGGGCAGCGGCCCCTTCGCGGATTGACAGGAAGACCGTGTCTTCCGTCCGCCGGGCCAGACGGCGCAGTACATCCCCGGCGCGCCGTTGCAGGGAATGCTCCATCGCCTGTTCGCCGAGCAGGGCCAGCTTTGCCCCCAGGCGATACTGGCGGCTGATGGGATCCTGATAGGCGAAGCCGATTTCCGTCAGGGCCGCAAGCAGGCGGTGCGTGGTCGCCTTGCCGTAACCGGTGGCGGCGGCAACATCGGAAAAACGCATGCCCTGGGCCCCGGTTGCGGCAAGGGCACCGAGCACATCGGCCAGCCGCCCTGCCGTACGGAATGTGGCTTCTTCCGCCATGGCCTCCCCTTTTTCGGCGCTGCCGGCATGCAGCGCAGCTGTTTCAACGCGATACGGCAATGCCAGCACCGTACGGCGTGTTTTCGGTTCCCGCGTTCTTTCCCCGCCCGGATACCGGGCTGCCCAAATACCCGGATATTAAGAATAAATTCTTATATATTTCCGTTAATCGGAAAAATAGTTTTCATTAAGTGGATTTCTACCATGAGTTATGGTAAAAGTCAAGGCAGGCGGCGAGGTGTATGCCGCGGTAATTGGCAGGAACGACCATCAGGGAAAACAAGAGGGGCGGATGTCGGCAAAAGGCGGCGGCCATAAACGGAACGGTTGTGAGGGGGGCGGGTCGCTCGTCATGCTCGACAGCATCACCACGCTCGATGCTGCCATGGCCGGGCGGGTGGTGGTTGCGGCTTCCCATGGCGGGATCTATCCCGGATGGTATGCCGCCCGCGGCGGGGTGCGGGCCGTGATCTTCAACGATGCCGGCGGCGGGCTGGAGGGGGCCGGATATGCCTCGCTCCCCTATTGCGAGGGATTCGGCATGGCAGCGGCGACGGTCGATGCATATTCCTGCCGGATCGGCGATGTGGCGGATATGTACCGGCGCGGCATCGTAAGCCATGCCAATGCGCCGGCCCGTGCCTGCGGCGTGCGGCCGGGCCAGGAATGTGCCAGGGCGGCTGAACTGCTGCGGGCGGCACCGCAGCCCACTGCCCGCCCCGACGGGGAAATGGGAGAGCTGCGCAGCGAAATTCTGCTGCCCGGGGCGCGGCGGCGCCTGATTCTGGTCGATTCGGCCTCTCTCGTGCGCAGTGAGGATGCCGGGCAGGTGGTGGTGACCGGCTCTCATGGCGGCCTGCTGGGGGGCGATCCGCTCAAGGCCCTGCGGGCCGATGCCTTTGCCGCCGTGTTCAACGATGCCGGCGGCGGTGCCGACGATGCCGGTTTCGGCCGTCTGCCGGCATTGGATGAACGCGGCATCGCGGCGGTGACCGTTGCCGCCGCCACTGCCCGCATCGGCGATGCCCGCAGCCATCAGCAACAGGGCGTGATTTCGCGCGTCAATACCCGCGCGCGGGCGCTTGGCGCGGCTGAGGGAATGGCGCTGCGCGATGCGACGGAATTCTGGTGTTGTCGTTGTTCCTGACCAATTCGGTTTTCCCCCCTGCGCGGCGGCGTTATAGTGACGCCACGAATGGATTCATGGGCGGGCGCGGTGGCGGCAACGGTTCCGGAAAAGGCGATGGTGCTGGCGGCGGGGTTCGGAACCCGCCTGCGGCCCCTGACGCTGGAGCGGCCCAAGCCGCTGGTTGCGCTGGGCGGGCGTTGCATGATCGATTACGGGCTCGACCGTCTTGCCGCCGCCGGGGTGGCGGAGGCTGTGGTCAACATCCACTACAAGGGCGCCATGATCCGCGATCATCTGCAGCGGCGAACCCGGCCGCGTATCGTCATATCCGATGAAAGCGATGCGGTGCTGGAAACCGGCGGCGGGGTGCGCCGTGCCCTGCCGCTGTTGGGGGAAGGCCCCTTTTTCGTGCTCAACAGCGATATGATCTGGCGCGACAAGGGCGAAGATGCGCTGCTGCGCCTTGCCGCCTGCTGGGACGGGGCGCTTATGGATGCCCTGTTGCTGGTCGTGGATCGGGGGCGGGCCCATGGCTATTGCGGGGCGGGCGATTTTCATCTTTGTGCCGATGGCCGCCTGCAGCGCCGGAAACAGGACGACCAGGCCCCGTATGTCTTTACCGGCGTGCAGATCCTCCACCCCCGCCTGTTCTCCGATACGCCGGAAGGGGCGTTTTCGCTGAATCTTCTTTACGACCGGGCCGCTGCCGCCGGGCGGCTGCATGGGCTGGCCCTCGCGGGCGACTGGTTCGATCTGGGCACGCCTGCGGCCCTCAGCGCGGCCGAGCGGCAATTGCAGGGGGCGGGCTGATGGCCGGGACGGACGGCAGGGCGGCCAATATAGCCACCATCCCGGCGGATATGCCGTTTCTCGAAACCCTGGCGCGCCGGATATTGAACGAACACGGACGCGACCCGGCAATGCTGGGCAGGGTGACGATCCTGTTGCCGACGCGCCGTGCCGCGCGGGCCTTGGGGGAATGTTTTTCCGCCTTGCTCGACGGCCCGGCGCTGTTGCCGGCGATGCGCCCCATCGGCGATATCGATGAGGAGGATCTCACCCTCTCCGCCCTTGCCGCCGGGCTGGAATTCGCCGTGGAACCTTCCATTGCACCGCTGAGGCGGCAATTGCTGCTGGCGATGATGATCCGGGCGGGCGGCGCGGTTGCGGACGAACCCGTTCAGTCGATGCGCCTGGCACGGGAACTGGCCGGGCTGATCGATCAGATCCATACGGAGCGGCTCGAATTCTCGGCATTGGCCGGGCTGGTGCCCGAGGATCTGGCCGCCCACTGGCAGCTTACCCTGGAATTTCTGACAGTCATCACGGAGCATTGGCCGCGCATTCTGGCCGAGGAAGGCTGTATCGATCCGGCCCGTCGCCGCGACCGTCTGCAGGCGATGCTGGCCGATCTGTGGCGCCGCCGCCCGCCGCAGGATCCCGTCTATGCCGCCGGATCGACCGGCAGTCTGCCGGGCACTGCGGAACTGCTGGAGGTGGTGGCGTCTCTTCCCCGTGGACAGGTGGTCCTGCCGGGTCTGGATACGGCGATGGAGGATGCGGTGTGGGAGGAGGTGCGCCATACCCCGACCCACCCCCAGCACGGTATGGCCCTGTTGCTGGAACGGCTGAAGGTCGGGCGCGGGCAGGTGCGGGTGCTGACCGGCGAAGCCCGCGGCAATGCCGGACGGCTGAAACTGCTGAACGATGCCCTGCTGCCTGCAGGGGCCACGGCCGTCTGGCGCGACCTTCCCCCCTACGGGGAAGAGGCGCTTGCCGGTATCCGCCGCATCGACTGCACCACCCCGGCGCAGGAAGCGGCGGTCATCGCCCTGCTGATCCGCGAGGCGCTGGAGGAGCCGGAAAAGACGGTCGGCTTCATCACTCCGGACAGGGCGCTGGCACGGCGTGTCTGTGTCGAACTGCGCCGCTTCGCCCTCGAGGTGGAGGATTCGGCGGGGACGCCGCTGGACAATACGCCGCCGGGGATTTTCGTCCGACAGGTGGCGGCGGCATTGGCCGGCGCGTTTTCCCCGGTTGCCCTGCTGGCGGCGCTGAAACACCCGATGGCCGCCGCCGGGGTTTCCCGGGCGCAGTGCCGTCATTTCGTCCGCACCGGTGAGCTTCGGGCCTTGCGGGTGCAGAACCCGGCGCGGAATCTCGCGGATATCGCCGCCCGCCTGGAGGATGAAGAGGCCGCGGGCTTCTGGCGGCGGATCGATGAGGTTTTCTCAACGGCGGCACAACAAATAAATGGGGCCTCCGCTTTTGCCGTTCAGCTTCGGGCGCTGCTCGATCTGTGCATGGTTCTGTCGGAAAACGACAAGGGCGAGGTGCTGTTGTGGCAGGGCACGGCGGGGGAGGAAATCTACCGTTTCTTCACCGATCTGCTGACTGCGGCCGATGGCGCATCGCCAATCGATGCGGCGCGCATCGGCGAATATATCGGCGTGATGATGTCCTCGCGCGCCGTGCGCAGCCCTTACCGCAGCCATCCGCGCCTCGATATTCTCGGCCCCATAGAGGCCCGGCTTTATTCGGCCGATCGTGTGATTCTCGGCGGGCTGAACGAAGGAAGCTGGCCGCCCGAGGCCCATGCCGATGCCTGGCTGAACCGCCCGATGCGCAAGGATTACGGCCTGCCCTTGCCGGAACGGCGCATCGGCCTTTCCGCTCATGATTTCGTGCAGCTCGCCGCCAGGGGCGAAGTGTTTCTGACCCGGGCCGAAAAACAGGGCGGGACACCGACCGTTCCCGCCCGCTGGCTGGTGCGCCTGGAAACGCTGCTGAGCGGCAAGGGGCAGCACCTGGCCCCGGCTGAAAACTATATCCGCTGGGTGGAGGCGCTGGAACGGGCGAAGCCTGCCCCGCGCC
>JALXAG010000246.1 GCA_026992315.1 Sneathiellales bacterium
ATGGTCGGGGGGCTGATTGCCAGTGCCGAACTGCGCCCGCCGATGATGCCGGTGCCTGTGGATCTGGCGGAACGGATAGGGAAAATGTGCCAAGGCGGCATCGTCTGACGGTGCCGGGGGGCACGGCGGCTAATTCAGCTTGCGCGGCGGGTGCCTTCGCGTTCATATTCACAGCCCGGCCGTTTCCGGTTCAGAACAGATTCCCCGATTGCGAGGGCGCCGTGCAATTCAGTGAAACCCGCATTCCCGGTGTGTTTGTCATCGATATCGATGCTCATGAGGATGAACGCGGTTTCTTCGCCCGCAGTTTCTGTCAGCAGGAATTTGCCGCTCACGGCATCCGTTTCTCCACCCTGCAATGCAATATCAGCCGCAACACGGCCCTGCATACCCTGCGCGGCATGCATATGCAGCGCGAACCCTGGGGCGAGGCCAAGCTGGTGCGCTGCACCCGCGGGGCCATCTATGACGTGGCGGTGGATCTGCGCCCCTCCTCGCCCAGCTACTGCCGCTGGGTGGCGGCGGAGCTGACGGCGGACAACCATCGCGCCCTGTTCATTCCCGAAGGCTGTGCCCATGGCTTTCTGACCCTGAGCCCCGAAGCCGAGGTGTTTTATCAGATGGGCACGCCCTACCGCCCCGGTCATGGTTTTGGCGTGCGCTTCGACGACCCGGCCTTCGGCATCGACTGGCCGCATCCGCCCGCCGTCATTTCGGATGCGGATCGCCATTATCCGGATTTCACCCCATGAACGAAGCCGCGAAGGAAGCCCGGAAAAAACGGGACGGCGCACGGGTCATGGTCACCGGGGCCCGTGGACTGATCGGCCGCCATGCCTGCCGGGAACTGGTGGCGCGGGGGTATGAGGTGATCGCCGTCTCCCGCCGGGGGCCTCATGGCTGCGATCTGCTTTCCGCAGCCGGGCGCAAAAAACTGATCGCAACCTACAGGCCCGAATATCTGCTGCATCTGGCCTGGGTCACGGCCCATGGCCGTTTCTGGTCCGATCCCGTGAATATGGACTGGCTGGCCGCCAGCGCCGATCTGATTGCACGGTTTCATGAGGCCGGCGGGCGCCGGGTCGTGGTTTCCGGCACCTGCGCGGAATATGACTGGACGCAGGATTGCGCCAAGCCGCTGAAGGAGGATGCGCCGGTTGCGCCCGCCACCCTTTATGGCACCGCCAAGGATGCACTGCGCCGGGTTCTGGCGGCGTATGGGCGGGAAACCGGGCTGTCCTGGGGCTGGGGACGGGTGTTTTTTCTGTTCGGGCCGGGAGAGGATGAAAACCGCCTGATCCCCGCGATCGCCCGGGCCCTGGCCGCGGGGCAGCCGGCACGTCTGGGCAGCGGCAGGCCGGTGCGCGATTTCTGGGATGCGCGCAATGTCGGCGCGGCGCTGGCGGCGCTGCTGGACAGCGATGTTTGCGGGCCGGTCAATATTTCCTCCGGTCAGGGACACAGCATTGCCGATATTGCCCGCCTCATGGCCCGTCTGGCCGGGCGGGAGGATCTGCTGGCGCTCGGTGCGTTGCCGGACCGTCCGGGAGAGCCGTCCTGCCTGCTCGGCGATAACCGCCGCCTGCGTGAAGAGGTCGGTTTCATTCCCCCGGTGGGGCTGGAGGAAGGGCTGCGCGCCGCCCTCGATCACTGGCGGGCTGCTGCGCTGCAACAGCGGCGCTGACACGGCGCATATTCCATGCTATAGCGGCCCCGTTCCAACCCTGTGCAGCCATATCCGTGTGGAGTAGCCCCATGCCCACCCCTATCCGCCGCGCGCTTCTTTCCGTATCGGACAAGAGCGGCCTGATCGACTTCGCCCGTTTTCTGCATGAAAGCGGCGTCGAATTGCTGTCCACGGGCGGTACCGCCGCCGCCATCCGCGATGCGGGCCTGCCCGTCCGCGACGTCAGCGAGGAAACCGGTTTCCCCGAAATGATGGACGGGCGGGTCAAGACCCTGCATCCGCGGATCCACGGCGGGTTGCTGGCCCTGCGCGACAACCCGGCGCATCGGGCAGCGATGGAGGAGCACGGCATCAACGGCATCGATCTGCTGGTGGTCAATCTCTATCCCTTCGAGCAGACGGTTGCCCGCGGCGGCGATTTCGCCGAATGCATCGAAAACATCGATATCGGCGGACCGGCCATGATCCGTTCCGCGGCCAAGAACCATGCCCATGTCGCCGTTATCGTCGATCCGGTTTCCTACAGCGAGGTGCGGGAGGCGATGACCGCCAATGATGGCGCGGTGCCGGACGATCTGCGCCGCCGACTTGCGGCGCGGGCCTTTGCCCGTACCGGGGCCTATGATGCGGCCATTTCCGCCTGGTTTGCCAAACAGACGGGCGAGGATTTCCCCGAGCGGCTGAACATCGCCGCCGAACGGGCGGAAATCTGCCGTTACGGCGAAAACCCGCATCAGGCAGCGGCCTTCTACCGCAGCGGCGAGGCCCGCCCCGGCATCGCCACCGCCACCCAGCTTCAGGGCAAGGCGCTGAGCTACAACAATCTCAACGACACGGATGCCGCCTTCGAACTGGTGGCGGAATTCGATCCCGCCGAAGGCCCGGCCGTGGCGATCATCAAACATGCCAATCCCTGCGGGGTTGCGTTGGGATCGTCGCAGCTCGAAGCTTACGAACGCGCGCTTGCCTGCGATCCGGTCAGCGCCTTTGGCGGCATCATCGCGCTGAACAGCACCCTGACGGGGGAAACGGCGCGGGCCATTGCCGGTATCTTCACCGAGGTGATCATCGCCCCCGATGCGGATGAAGAGGCCCGCGAAATTCTGGCGGCGAAGAAGAATCTGCGCCTGCTGGTCACCGGCGGCCTGCCGGATCCGGCGGCGCCGGGGCGGATGGTCAAATCGGTGGCCGGCGGTCTGCTGGTGCAGGATCGCGACAATGGCCGCATCGACCCGGCAGCACTGAAGGTGGTGACCCGTCGCCAGCCGGATGAGGCGGAAATGCGCGATCTGATTTTCGCCTTCCGGGTGTGCAAGCATGTGAAATCGAACGCCATCATCTATACCAGGAACGGGGCCACCGTCGGCATTGGCGCCGGGCAGATGAGCCGGGTCGATTCGGCGCGCATCGCCGCCCGCAAGGCGGAGGATGCGGCCAGGGCCGCCGGGCAGGCGGAACCGCTGACCAAGGGTTCGGTCGTGGCTTCGGATGCGTTCTTCCCCTTTGCCGACGGGCTGCTGGCTGCGGCGCAGGCGGGGGCGACGGCGGTGATTCAGCCCGGCGGTTCCATCCGCGATGACGAGGTCATCGCCGCCGC
This sequence comes from Sneathiellales bacterium, assembly GCA_026992315.1. GTDB lineage: Bacteria > Pseudomonadota > Alphaproteobacteria > Minwuiales > Minwuiaceae > JALXAG01. The sequence continues at coordinate 3,285 of JALXAG010000246.1, forward strand.
CGACGAGGCCGGGCTGGCGATGGTGTTTACGGGGATGCGCCATTTCCGCCACTGAGGTTATGATGGTTATCCATTCAGGATTTCGGGAGGAAACATATGC
>JALXAG010000247.1 GCA_026992315.1 Sneathiellales bacterium
TTCCCATTCCGGCACCAGCAGGCTGGGTTCGTCCATCACGTCGCGCAGCCCCAGCACCAGCCGGGTGCCGCGGCGCTTGAGAATGCGCAGGGTCTCCCCCACCTCGCCGCGCAGGCCAAGGGGTTCCTTGTCGACAATGAACACATCGGGATCGAAATCCTCCGCCGTGTGGCGGATGATGGAAGAGCGCAGGCGCAGCGTATCCTCGATATCGATATGCAGGTTGAGCGAGGTATATTTGCCGTTGCGCAGCTTGATCACCCCGGGGACGCGGACGAAATCGACCCGGGCCTTGAAATCGAAACTGCCGATGATCGGCGAACCGGAAAGGATCAGCACCGACAGGTTCTTGTTCTTCTCCACAAGATAATGGGCGATCGTCCGGCATCTGCGCAGATGCCCGAGACCGAAACTGTCGTGGCTGTAAATCAGGACACGGGAAGCCTGTTCCAAGGCGGCCATCACCGCTCTCCGCTTGTCTTTGTTCGGCGCAATATGGCATGCCACGGCAGGCAGGAAAAGGTTTTAAAGGCTTTTTAGGGGATCCGCAGCCATATTCGGGGCGTATCTGTCGCATATGCGGCATTTACCATCCGTCCGCGCTGGGATAATCTTTGCCCGCCTCACTGTTCGCAAAGACACGCCATGCGCGCGGCAGAAGGCAACCCGCCGCAAGCGGAAAACGAGAATACGGCCCTGCCGGGGCCCAAATGTAAAACGGCCCTGCCGGGCCTTGGGGGACGGGGAAATATGGCACCGAATATTTTCAGTTACATCCTCAAATATTCCAAGCGTCAGCAGATCATTCTGACGTTGATGGCCATCGTTTCCTTCCCCTTTCTTTACACCTTCTACGAACTGCCGAAACAGATCGTCAACAACGCCATTCAGGGCGACCCCGCATCCTTTCCCATCGATATTCTCGGCTTTCAGCTCGATCAGGTGACCTATCTTGCGGTGCTGTGCATCGCCTTCGTTGTGCTGGTCATCATCAACCAGTCGTTCAAATACGTCATCAATGTCTATCGCGGCATCACCGGCGAGCGCATGCTGCGCCGCCTGCGCTATGACCTGCTCAGCCGCATGCTGCGCTTTCCCCTGCCCACCTTCCGCAAGATCAGCCAGGGCGAGATCGTTACCATGGTCACCGCCGAGGTGGAGCCGCTCGGCGGTTTCGTCGGCACCGCAATTTCCCTGCCCGTGTTCCAGGGCGGCACGCTGCTTGTCATCCTCGGCTTTCTGCTGGTGCAGAACTGGGCGATGGCGCTGGCGGCGGTATCGCTTTACCCCATACAGATCTATCTGATCCCGCGCCTGCAGAAAAAGGTCAACGCCCTGGGCAAGGAGCGGGTGAAAATGGTCCGCCGCCTGTCGGAAAAGGTCGGGGAGACCGTGCAGGGCATCGAGGAAGTGCATGCCCACGACACATCGCAATTCGAACTGGCGAAAATCAGCGAGCGCCTCGGTGCCATCTATCATGTGCGTTACCGCATTTACCTGCTGAAATTCATCGTCAAGTTCCTCAACAACTTCATTCAGCAGCTGGGGCCGTTCTTCTTCTATTCCATCGGCGGTTATCTGGTGATCAAGGGCCAGCTCGAAGTCGGCACCCTGATGGCGGCGATCGCCGCGCACAAGGACCTGGCGGCCCCCTGGAAGGAGCTTCTGGCCTATTACCAGATGCAGGCCGATGCCCGGATCAAATACGAACAGGTGGTTTCCCAGTTCCAGCCCGCCGGCCTGATGGACGAAGAACTGCAGACCACCGAACCGGACCCGCTGCCCCGCCTGCAGGGGGAGGTCAATGTCGCCAATCTGCTGTTGACGGACGATCAGGGCGAGGCGCTGGTCGATGGCGCCAGCTTCAGCGCCGAAGCGGATAAACGCATCGCCGTGCTTGGCGGTGCGGGCAGCGGCAAGGGGGAACTTGCCGCCCTGCTTGCACGCCTGATCGTGCCCGAACGGGGCAGCATATCCATCGGCGGTATCGACATCCTGAAGGCGCCCGAGGCCATTACCGGCAGGCGCATGGCCTATGTCGGCCCCAATTCCTACATCTTCAACACCAGTATCGGCGACAACCTGTTCTACGGGCTGAAACACCGCCCCGTGAAACGCCGCCAATACGAAGGCGAGGAACAGAAGCGCTATGAGCGCGACGTTTTCGAAGCCGAGGCCAGCGGCAATACCCCCTACAGCATTCATGACGACTGGATCGACCGCACCCCCTTCGACGGCAGGGACGATGAGACGACATTGCGCCAGGCGGCGCTCGATGCCCTGAATATCGTCGGGCTGGAGGAGGACGTCTATCAATTCGGCCTGCGCGGCACCATCGACCCCGACAAGCGCCCCGATCTGGCCAAGGCCATTCTGATCGCCCGCAAGAAGCTGAGCGAAAAACTCAGGGACCTGTCCCTCGAACCGCTGATCGAACGCTTCGATCCGGACCGCTACAACAACAATGCCACCCTGGCGGAAAACATGCTGTTCGGCACCCCGCGCGGCGATGCCATCCTGCCAGAGAGGATCGCGGAGAATCCTTATGTCCTGTCCGTCCTCGACAAGGTCGGCCTGACCGAAGAGCTGCTCGTCGCCGGTTATCAGACCGCGGCAACCATGGTGGAACTGTTCGCCGATCTGCCGCCCGATCACGAATTCTTCCAGCAATTCAGTTTCATTTCCGCCGACGATCTGCCCGAATATCAGGCATTGCTGTCAAAAATCAGCAAGGACAATCTGGATGAGCTGAAGGACAGCGAACGGCTGATGCTGCTGTCGCTTCCCTTCAAGCTCATCCCTGCCCGCCATCGCCTCGGCGTGCTCAATGACGAACTGAAGCAGAAGGTTCTGCAAGCGCGCCGCGTCTTCGCCCGCGATCTGCCCGAGGATCTGCGCGGGGCCATCGAATTCTTCGACCCGGAACGCTACAACGCCGCCGCCAATCTGATGGACAACATTCTCTTCGGCAAGATCGCCTATGGCCAGGCCCAGGCGCAGGAGAAGGTCGGCGAGGTCGTGCACGAGGTGATCGAACAGGCCGGCCTGTATGGCGCCATTGCCGATGTCGGGCTGGATTTCCAGGTCGGTATCGCCGGATCGCGCCTCAACCCGGCGCAACGGCAGAAGCTGGCGATTGCCCGCGCCGTGCTGAAGAAACCGGACATCCTGATATTGTCGGAAGCATCCGCCGTGCTGGACTTGCAGTCGCAGGCGCGGATAATGGAAAGGATCCTGGACCGTTTCAGGGGACGCGGCGTTTTCTGGGCGGTGCACCGGGCCAAGGATGCCCAGTTCTTCGATCTGTCGCTGGTCATGAAGGGCGGCAAGGTCGTGGCCACGGGCCCGTTCAGCGAACTGAAGGAAAAAGATCCGGTAGTCGGCGAATTGCTGGCGGCGGAATGATGCTCCGCGTGGGGAGAAACCGGTAATGCGGGAGGAAAAAACGTGAGTCTGGCCGAGGAAGTCGAAATTCTGCGCAACATTCCGATGTTCGCGAAAATCGAACCGTCGAAACTGAAACTACTGGCCTTCACATCGGAGCGCCTGACCTTTCAGGAAGGGCAAATCATCTGCAAGCAGGGGGAGCCTGGCGATTCGATGTATATCATCGTCAGCGGCAGCGCCGACGTGATTGTCGAACTGCCCTCCGGCCCGCTGACCGTCGCCACCTTCGGCAAGAACAATTTCTTCGGTGAAATCGCCATTCTCTGCGATGTGCCCCGTACCGCCACCGTGAAAGCCACCACCACCCTGACGACGCTGCGCATCACCAAGGAACTGTTCTTCCGCCTGGTAATGGAATTCCCGCAGATGGCGGTCGAAATCATGCGCGAGATCGCCCAGCGCCTGGACAAAACCACCTCGGACCTGCAGGCGGCACGCAATGAAATCGCCCAGCTCAAGGCGGAGATGGGCAAGGAGGAATGAGCCGTCTGGAAAGCGCCATCCGCCGCCTGTCGGCACAGCGTGCCTGCCTGAACGCCGCCTGCGCCATGATCGGCGCACAACCCGGTACCGTCCTCGAATTCGGCCTGGGCAACGGCCGCACCTACGATCATCTGCGCGAAAAACTGCCCGGTCGCGACATTTACGTTTTCGAACGCCGCGTCCAGGCTCATCCGGACTGCATTCCCGATAGCGAACATCTGTTCGAAGGGGATTTCTTCGCATGCCTGCCCGAGGCCATTGCCCGCCTGAAGGGCACCGCCGTTCTCGTCCATTGCGATACGGGCACCGGCGACAAGGCGGCCAGTTGCGCCCTGGCCGTACGGCTGGCAGAGGCCATGCTGCCGCTGCTTTGCGAAGGCGCCGTCATCTGTTCCGACCAGCCGATTGAGCATGCGCATCTTCACGCCCTGCCCCTGCCGGAAGGGGTGGCGGTGGGGCGCTATTTCATGTACCGCTTCGCCCCGCCCGCCGGCTGAAATCCGGCATCCACCCCCCGTTTCTATATTTTCGCCGAACGCAGGCGCAGGGCATTCAGGATCACGGAAACCGAGGAAAGGCTCATCGCCGCCGCGGCAAAAATCGGCGATATGAGAATGCCGAAGAAGGGATATAGCACCCCGGCGGCAACCGGCACCCCGGCTGCATTGTAGATCAGGGCGAAGAACAGATTCTGGCGGATATTGCGCATGGTCGCCCGCGACAGCCGCCGCGCCCGCACGATACCGTTCAGATCGCCCTTGATCAGCGTGAATCCGGCGCTTTCAATCGCCACATCGGCACCCGTGCCCATGGCGATGCCGACATCGGCCTGGGCCAGGGCCGGGGCATCGTTGACGCCATCGCCGGCCATGGCGACCCTGCGCCCGGCATCCTGCAATTCCTTGACGATGCGGGCCTTGTCCTCGGGCATAACATCGGCGCGGATTTCATCGATGCCAAGGCGGGCGGCCACGGCACGGGCGGTGCGTTCATTATCGCCGGTGGCCATGACGATACGGAATCCTTCCTCATGCAGAGCCTTCAGGGCGGCAGGCGTGGTTTCCTTGACCGGATCGGCAACCGAAACCAGCCCGGCAATGGCGCCGTCGATAATGATGAACATCACCGTTTCCCCGGCATCGCGGCGGGCATCGGCCACGGCGCCGAGATCGCCGCCGTTCAACCCCAGATCGTCAAGCAACCGGGCATTGCCCAGGGCGACAGTGCGGCCTTCGACCGTGCCGCGAACCCCTTTGCCGGTGACGGCATCGAAGGCATCGACCTTGGCAAGGGACAGGCCGCGTTCTTCGGCAGCACTGACGATGGCTTCGGCCAGCGGATGTTCCGAGCCCCGTTCCAGACTGGCGGCCAGGCGCAGCACCTCGTTCTCGTCATGGCCCGGCTCCGGCAGAACTGCCGCCAGTTTCGGCTTGCCAAGCGTCAGTGTTCCGGTCTTATCGACAATCAGCGTATCGACCTTCGCGAACCGCTCCAGGGCTTCTGCATTCTTGATCAGCACCCCGGCCTGGGCGCCCCGGCCCGTCGCCGTCATGATCGACATCGGTGTGGCCAGCCCCAGGGCACAGGGGCAGGCGATGATCAACACCGAAACGGCGGCAACCAGCGCATAGGCCAGCGCCGGCGACGGCCCCCAGATCGACCAGGCGATAAAGGCGATGACGGCAATGGCAATCACCGCCGGAACGAAAAGCCCCGCCACCGCATCGGCAAGCTTCTGAATCGGTGCGCGGCTGCGCTGGGCATTGGCGACCATTTCGACGATCTGGCTGAGCACCGTATCGGCACCGACGCGTCTGGCCTCGATGATCAGGGTGCCGGTGCCGTTGATGGTGGCACCGGTGACCGGGTCGCCCTCGGCTTTTTCGACCGGGACCGGCTCACCTGAAATCATCGATTCATCGACCGAGGAATGCCCCTCGATCACCACACCGTCCACGGGGATCTTCTCGCCGGGGCGGACGCGCAGATGATCGCCCACATGCACGTCTTCAAGAGGAATTTCCTCCTCACGCCCGTCGGCACGGATGACACGGGCGGTCTTGGCGGCAAGGTCGAGCAGGGCCCTGATCGCCGATCCCGTGCGTTCGCGGGCGCCAAGTTCCATCAGCTGGCCGAGCAGGACCAGAACGGTAATCACGGCACCGGCTTCGAAATAGACCCCGACATTGCCGTCCGCATCGCGGAAACCCTCGGGGAAAATGCCGGGCGCGAGAACGGCAACGACGCTGAACAGATAAGCGGCACCGACCCCCATGGCAATCAGCGTGAACATGTTCAGGCTGCGGTTGATCACCGATTTGACCCCGCGCACGAAAAACGGCCAGCCCGACCACAGAACGACAGGCGTGGCCAGCACCAGTTCGATCCAGAGGGCCAGACGCTCGCCCAGCATCTCCCGCACGAAGCCGAGGCCGACATACGGCCCCATGGACAGAACCAGAAGCGGCACGGTCAGCACCGCGCCAACCCAGAACCGGCGCCGGAAATCGATAAATTCGGGATTGGGCCCCTCCTCAGGCGCGGGGACGCCCATGGGTTCCAGCGCCATGCCGCAGATTGGGCAATCGCCCGGTTCGTCCCGGATGATTTCCGGATGCATCGGACAGGTGTATCTGGTGCCGGCGGGCAGGTTCTGCTGCTGTTTCCTGTGCGCACCGGACAGGTAGTGTTCGGGATCGGCACGGAACTTGTCGGCGCATTTCTGCGAACAGAAATGATAAACCCGACCGTCATATTCCTGCTGCGGCTTGCCGGAATCGGGGGATACCTTCATGCCGCAGACGGGATCTGTCGCACCATCCGCCCCGCCATGGCCGTGGCGGTGGCCGTGGTGGCCATGACCGCCATGTTCGTTTCCGCTATCGCTGTTCATGACGAATACCCCCGGATCTGAGAAAATGATCTACGATCTGGCCCCATTAATTCATACGATTCCGTTTGACGGATGGGGGTTGAATGCCAGCAAAAGTCCCGCAGGACAGGCTTTTCCCTGTTCAAGGGGCTTTTGCGCCGCAGGCGAGTCCCATCCGTCAAACCCGAAGGGCGGGGCGGATCTGCTCTCTGACGGCGTCGAAAGGCTTTGAAAATGCCCCACATTTCCTGCAGCCTTTCTCCTGTTCAGCGAACAGATCCGCTCCCGCGGAATGAATGAATTAATGGGGCCAGACCGTATATTACATACAAGCTCCCCATATATGGCGAATATGCGGCAAAGAAGTGGAAAAAATGGAACCCGCCCGCAACCGCCCGGGCAGGAGGGTGAATGAAAAAACGGCCGCGCAAAACAGGCACGGCCGTTACCGGGGCAAAGAAAACCGCAGGAGCAATTACAGGCTATCGACCATTTCCTTGAGCAATGCGCGCACCTCACCGGCAATGCGGCCGAGATCCGGATTGTCGATGGCCTGCATCGAGGCAAGGGGATCGACGGCGGCGACTTCCACCTTTCCTTCCGGGGTTTCCCGGACAACGACATTACAGGGCAGCATGGTGCCGATCAGCGGTTCGGCCTGCAGGGCCTTATGCGCAAAACCCGGGTTGCAGGCGCCCAGAATGGTGTAGGGGGGCACATCCACATCGATCTTCTTCTTCAGGGTTGCCTTGACATCGATGGTGGTCAGCACGCCGAAACCCCGCTCGCCGAGGGCGGCGGTGACCTTTTCGATGGTTTCCTCGAAATCCGTGGGCACGGTCTTGGTAAAGCTGTAGGACATTTCGTTCTCCTTGTCTTCTGAAGGATCATGCATGGCGCCCGGCGGGCGGAAGGGATCAGCCCCGTCAATTGTACAGAATGATGTCCCTTTTGTGACGGATGCCTGCGGAGGTGATATAAAACAGCGGCGAAGCAGCCGTTAATGGATACAACCGGCCCCGGCCATCGATCAGGAGGAACCCCCATGGATGAAGAAACCTTCAATCTGCAGCTACGCAAATTTCTCAAGAAAGTCGGCGTCAGTTCGCAATCGGCGATCGAAAACGCCGTGCGCGAGGCCTTGGCCGCCGGCCGAATCGGAGAGGATGAGGTTCTGAAGGCCCAGATGGTGCTTACCATCGAAGCCGTCGGGCTGGAACACGAGGTCGAGGGGGAAATCGCCCTCAATTGACGGCATCCCGTCCCGCTTCATGCGCCAGGGGCAGATTGACAAGCAGATTCTGCCCCTTGAGGCGCAGGCGGTTGCGGTCGTCCTTGCACAAGGCCATGAAAACCGGCCGCCCCTGCAGCTGCGCCAGTGCATTGCGGCGATCGTCGAAGGTCAGGCTGAACAGCGACAGCAGGCCCTCGCGCATGGCCGGGGTAACGGCACCGCCGCGATAGAGATTGTTCAGAAGCGCGGTCGCTGCATAATCCAGCCCCACATACCAGTCGAGCGTCTGGTCGATCAGCTCCCTCAGTGGCGTGATCGATGTGCCGATCCCGTGAAAATGCGCGATCCAGGCCTCCATCACCCGGCACAGGGCGGTCAGCCCCTCCCGCCCATGGCTGAGATCGAGCACCATGTGAAAAGCGGGCTGACCGGCAAAGGCGGCGGCGTTCTCCGGGTTGAGGACGGTCAGTTCGACCGGCCTGGCGCGCACGCCACTTTGCTGGATCAGACGGCCCAGATTGCCCAATCCCGGATCCGCCGCCAGCCGTTCCACGACCTCGCGGTCGCCCAGAAGAATGGCGCCTTCGCGGATCGTCACCATCTGTTCGCGGAAGAAAAGCTCGCCCGCGCGGATCATGAACGGATCGGTGCAGTCGCAGAGAATGTTCCGCAGAATCAGCTGCGCCATCAGATCGATGAAAACCGGCGCTACCGCAACGGCCTTCTGCCCGTCCCGCCCCCGAAACAGCGCCAGATAAGCGCTTTCGATCGTCGGATAGGCCAGCAGATGATCCCGAAAGGCCAGAAATGCACGGTAGTTATCGGCGGCATCCGGATCGCGCAAAAGCTGCAGCCGCCCCGCGCTTACCGGCTGGCGGGGCGCGCTGTGCAGATCGGCGTGCAACGCACGCTCTTCAGCGCAGGATTCATCGATCGGCGCCAGTTCCGGCCGTTCCAGAAAACGGGCAAGAAAGGCATCGCTGAGGCGAAGATAGCCATCCGCCCCCTTTTCGAGCAGGCCATGGCCCGTATCGGGCCAGGGAATCGCATCAGTCATCGTCCTGCCCCCACAGGCGGATACCGCCATGCAACGGATCCGCCGGCGCCACGGGGTGAACACGCTCGCGAATCCCTTCCGCCGTCATTTCACGCTCTATCGCCAGCAGCATGCCGGGCTCGTAAGTGCATAAGGAGGCGGCATAGGCCACTTCATCCTGCGCCACCGGCAGCGCCGCCGGCATGTCGGGCGCGCCGTAATCGGAAACAAACAGCACCGCCAGCCGCTCGACGGCGCGGTCGAGCTCACGCTCATCGACCTCGGCGATTTCGACCAGGGTGGCATGACCGAAACTGTCCAGTCCCAGCCAGGCATTGCGAAAGGCCTGACGCCCCTTGGGGCTTAGGGTTTGCGGATCCAGATCGGCAAAGGCAAAGCTGCCGGTCACGGCCGGCTCACCCGGCAGGGCGGCACGGGCGAAGACATTCTGATCCGACAGATCGAGACGAACGGTGCGAAGAAACTTCATTGCCGGGACGGAACGTCCGAACGGGTGGAGGGTAAAGATTCCTGGATGCCGGCCTCGCTGTCATCGAGGGTGATGAACATCCCGCCGCCTATGCCGAGCAGGGCTGCCAGAAGAATGCACCCGGCGACGAAAAGCCATAACACCTGCCCGCTCCGCTGCGTTGCCGGCGGGGCTGGTTGCGACAATATACCATCCGGTGTTTCGGATGACGGGGAAGGCATATGACGTTCGTTCATGGATCCGGAATCGAGATATCGCATCAATCGGTCTAGCTGGCGCCCTGGGCCCTGATGCGCTGGCGCAACCGCCTGAGGTCGGGCGACCTGCCGCCCGGCAGGACCAGCCGCCGTGCCGGATGGCTGGCGCCGATACCGGTGGCATAGGCATTCAGCCCGGCCTGAAGCGATACCCGCTGGCGCAGCTTGCGCAGGATTTCGGGCGGGCGCTGCTGATCCGGCTGCCCTTTGTAAACGCCGGGTTCGAGCAGCACGATATCCCGGTCTTCGGCCTTGCAGCCTGCCAGAAGAACGGCTGCGACGCCCAGAAGAAGAAGCCTGGAAGTACTCATGAAATCATCCCCGTTTCTCCTGCCTCCTGTCGTCATGATGTCATGATGCCGGGTCACGACACCGTGCCATGGTCCGGTCAGGACGAATGAGGGGACGGGCAGATAACCGCCCGTCCCGCCTTGTCTCCGGCTCAGCCGCCGGCCTTCATGCGATAGGCCGTGCCCCAGCCCCAGGCACCGGAACCGAAGCCGCGATAGACAACCCGCTCGCGGTAGATATTGGCCACCTCGTTGCCGTCGCCGGCAAGCAATGCCTTGGTGGCGCACATTTCCGCACAGAGAGGCAGCTTGCCCTCGGCGATACGGTTGCGGCCGTATTTCTGGAATTCCTCGGGCGAATTGTCCTCTTCCGGGCCGCCGGCGCAGAAGGTGCATTTGTCCATCTTGCCGCGGCTGCCATAGGTTCCCGACTGCGGAAACTGCGGCGCGCCGAAGGGACAGGCGAAGAAGCAATACCCGCAGCCGATGCACAGATCCTTGGAATGCAGAACGATGCCTTCCTCGGTCTGATAGATGCAGTCGACCGGACAGACCGCAATACACGGCGCATCCGAACAATGCATGCAGGCAACGGATATCGACCTTTCCCCCGGCTTGCCGTCATTGATGGTGACGACACGGCGGCGGTTGATGCCCCAGGGGACTTCGTTTTCGTTCTTGCAGGCGGTGACGCAGGCGTTGCATTCGATGCAGCGCTCGGCATCACAAAGGAATTTCATGCGTGCCATTTCTTCCCCCTAATCAAGCTGCTTCGACACGGCACAGGGTGACTTTCGTCTCCTGCATCTGGGTGACGGAGTCATAGCCATAGGTACCGCACATATTGGAGGCTTCACCCAGAACATACGGATCCGCGCCCTCGGGATATTTGTCCCTCAGGCTCTTGCCCTGCCAGTGACCGCCGAAATGGAACGGCATGAACACGACGCCTGCGGCGACCCGCTCGGTCACCAGCGCCTTGACCAGTACCTTGCCGCCCTCGGGGC
>JALXAG010000248.1 GCA_026992315.1 Sneathiellales bacterium
GTTGCTCGACGGCGGCGCCGAGATCGACGGACAGCCGGCGCAAGACTGGCTGGCGGCACGGCTGGCGGCCATCGAAGCCCATAAAAACATCACCCTGCTGAAACGCACCACGGTGTTCGGCCTGTACGATCAGAACTTCGCCGCGGCGGTGGAACGGGTCAGCGATCATCTGCCCCCCCAAGCGCGCCGGGGCGCCATTCGCCAGCGTCTGTGGTGGATCCGCGCCCGCCACGTGCTGATCGCCGCGGGCGCCCATGAACGCCCGCTGGTCTTCGACGGCAACGACCGCCCCGGCGTCATGCTGGCCTCGGCCGTACACAGCTATCTGAAGCGCTTCGCGGTGCGTGCCGGCCGCCAAGCGGTGCTGTTCGCCAATAACGACAATGCCTGGCATCAGGCCCTCGACTGTGCCCGGGCAGGGCTCAACGTCACCCATATCGCGGATATCCGCCGCGATCCCGATCCGGCGCTGCTGGAACAGGCGGAAGCCCTCGGCATCGCGGTTCTGAGCGGCCATGCCGTCCATACCACCCATGGCGCACGCGCCCTCAACGCCGTGGAACTGGCTCCGATCGATGAAAACGGCATCATCGACGGGCGAAACAGGCAACGGATCGCCTGCGATGTGCTGATGATGTCCGGCGGCTGGAATCCGGCGGTGCATCTGTTCAGCCAGGCGCAGGGCAAACTGGCTTATGACGAAGCCCGCGCCTGTTTCGTGCCGGATGGCATCGACCGGCCCGTCAGCGCGATCGGGGCGGCCAGCGGATATTTCACCCTCGGCGAACTGCTGCCCCAGGCGGTGCAGACGGCGGAAAGAATAGCACGCGATCTCGGCCATGCGCCGGCACCCGCCGCCATCCCCGAAACCGGCGGGGACATACAGGAAGGAGCAGGCACCGCCATCCGCCCCCTGTGGCAGGTCGATTACAACGACGGCAAGCGGCACAAGGCCTTTGTCGATCTGCAGAACGATGTCACCGCCGACGACATCGCCCTGGCGGCACGCGAGGGCTATACGTCCGTCGAACATGTGAAACGCTATACCACCACCGGCATGGGCACCGATCAGGGGCGCACATCGAATGTCAATGCCCTGGCACTGCTGGCGGCACAGACGGGGCGAAGCATCCCTGAAACCGGCACCACCACCTTCCGCCCGCCCTATGCGCCGGTAACCTTCGGCGCCCTGGCCGGGCGGGCCGTGGGCCGCCTCGTCTCACCGCTGAGAAGAACGGCGCTGGACGGCTGGCATGAACGGGCCGGGGCCGTGTTTGAGAATGTCGGCCCGTGGCGACGCCCCTATTGCTATCCCCGCCCCGGGGAAACGGAAGCCGAGGCGGTAACGCGCGAATGCCTGGCGGTGCGCCGGGCGGCGGGGCTGATCGATGCCTCGACACTGGGCAAGATCGAAGTGCACGGTCCGGATGCGGGCGAATTTCTCAACCGCGTCTATGTCAATGCCTTCAAGAAGCTGGGGCTCAACCGCTGCCGTTACGGCATGATGTGCCGTGAAGACGGCCACCTGTTCGATGACGGCGTGGTCACCCGGCTGGCGGAAGACCGTTATTATCTGACCACCACCACCGGCAATGCCGCTGCCGTATTCGCCTGGCTCGAAGACTGGCTGCAAAGCGAATGGCCGGATCTGAAGGTTTATGTCACATCGGTTACCGAGGCATGGTCCACCCTGACCCTGACCGGGCCGAAGGCCCGCGGCATTCTGGCCCGCCTCTGCCCGGAAAGCGATCTTTCCAATGAAGCCTTTCCCCATATGAGCATGCGGGAAGGCGAAATCGCCGGGACGAGGGCCCGCATCTTCCGCATCAGCTTCACCGGCGAGATATCCTATGAAATCAATATCCCCTGGCATGAGGCGGAGAAGGTCTGGAACGCCATCCTCGCCTCCGGTGCCGATGACGGGCTGACGCCCTGTGGCACCGAGGCCATGCATGTCCTGCGCGCCGAGAAGGGCTATATCATCATCGGGCAGGACACGGACGGCGAACAGACGCCTGCCGATATGGGCTACGGGCGGATGGTGTCGAAGAAGAAGCATTTCATCGGCAGCACCGCGATGTTCCGCGGCGACAATCTGCGCACCGACCGGCGCCATCTCGTGGGGCTTGCCGTGACCGACGAAAACCCCGCCCCGCTGCAGGAAGGCGGGCAGATATCGCCAGGCGCCGACACCGCCAAGCCGGTAAAGGCCATCGGCCATGTCACATCCAGCTATTTCAGCCCGCATCTGCACCGGCCGATCGCCCTGGCGCTGGTGGCGGGCGGTCAGTCACGAATGGATGAAACCGTCTATATTCACACCCTTGAAGGGGTGCGCCCGGCGCGCATCGTCCGGCCCGTCTTTTACGATGAGGAAGGAAAACGGCTGCATGACTGACACACCGCATCCCACGCTTTCCCATTTCGTCGTCATCAGCGGCGGCGCCCTGAGTGCCGAAGCGGCCCCTCTGCAGGCCAGCATAGGCCTGCGCGGCAACGGCGAAGACGATGGCTTCGCCGCCGCCGTGGCAGCGGCCTGCGGCCTGCCCCTGCCGAACGAGCCCTGCACCATGAGCGCCGACGATAACACCCGCATTCTCTGGCTGGGGCCCGATGAATGGCTGATCCGCACCGATCCGGCCCGGGGCGACGATCTGGAGGCCGCATTGCAACGGAATCTGGCCGGCCGTCACGCCGCCGTCATCCGGATGGATCATCAGTACAGCGCCCTGATTCTGGGCGGATCAGGCCTCGATGACATTCTGTCGGGCGGCACCGCCATCGCCCCGGGGGATATTACGGCAACGGCCTGTATCGGCACCCGTTTCGCCCATGTGCCGGTGATCCTGCACCGGCTGGCCGATGGACGCATGGCCATGTTGCTGCGTCCCTCCCTTTTCGGTTACATGGTGGACTGGCTGGAACAGGCCGCCCGCCATCTGGCCCTGGAAAAAGCGGGTACGGCAGTGGAAAACACATGATCATATCCCTTTTCGACCTGTACAAGATCGGCATCGGCCCGTCGAGTTCCCATACTGTGGGGCCGATGTGGGCCGCCAACCGTTTTCTCCATGCGCTTCAGGCGGCGGGAAAGCTGAACGATACGGCGCGTGTCGGCGTCTGTCTGTATGGCTCCCTTGCCCTGACGGGCCATGGCCACGCCACCGATACGGCCATTCTTCTCGGCCTGGCGGGGGAAGTGCCCGACGAGGTCGACCCGGACCGCATCGACGATATCGTCACCGATATCCGCACCCGCCAAAGGCTGAAGCTGTTCGGCAAGCATGAAATCCGTTTCATCGAATCGCGCGATCTGCTGTTCCTGACGGATGAAAGACTGCCGGGGCACGCCAACGGCATGCGCTTCACCGCCTGGGATGCGGAAAACGAAACCCTGCTGAGCGAGGTCTATTATTCCACCGGCGGCGGTTTCGTCGCCCGCGAAGACGAGCTTGAGGGCGAACACATCGGCCGGGACAGCAATGTCAATCCGCCCTTTCCGTTTTCATCGGCGAAGCAGCTGCTGGATATCTGCCGCATCACCGGCATGCGTATCGCCGATGTGGTGCTGGAAAACGAAAAGGCCTTCACCGAAGAGGAAAGAATTCGCCCCGGCCTGTTCCGCATCTGGGGGGCGATGCAGGGCAGCATCCGCCGCGGCTGTTCCACCGACGGGGTGCTGCCCGGCGGGCTGAACGTCACCCGACGCGCGCATAAATTGTATAACGAAATGATCCACCGGCCGGAAGCGGCGCTGAAAGACCCGCTCTCGGTTCTCGACTGGGTGAATATCTACGCCCTGGCGGTGAATGAGGAAAACGCCGCCGGCGGACGGGTCGTCACCGCGCCGACCAACGGTGCCGCCGGGGTCATTCCTGCCGTTTTGGCCTATTACGACCGTTTCTGCCCCGGCGCCGACGAGGAAGGCATCATCACCTTTCTCGCCACGGCGGGGGCCATCGGCATGCTGATCAAGCACAATGCCTCGATCTCCGCCGCCGAGGTCGGCTGCCAGGGCGAGGTCGGCGCCGCCTGTTCCATGGCCGCCGCCGGGCTGGTCGCCGCCATGGGCGGCAGCAACGAACAGGCCGAAAATGCCGCAGAAATCGGTATGGAACACAATCTCGGCCTGACCTGCGATCCGGTCAACGGGCTGGTTCAGGTGCCCTGCATCGAACGCAACACCATGGGGGCGATGAAGGCGATCAACGCCGCGCGCCTCGCACTCAAGGGCGACGGCACCCATATGGTCTCGCTCGATGAAGTGATCGAAACCATGCGCCAGACCGGCCTCGACATGCAGGAAAAATACAAGGAAACCGCCGAAGGCGGGCTGGCCGTCAATGTCGTGGAATGCTGAGGCGGGTTTCAGCGATGCGCCCGCCCGGCGCCGCAGGATAGATCAGGCGGCCCGGCCGTTCTCGGCCAGCAGGTCGTCGAGGCGGGCAACGCGACGGTAGAGACGTTCGCTGCGTTCCAGCAGATCCTCCAGACTGGCGGGCAGCACCCCTTCCGGCGGTTCGGAGGAGGACAGGCAGGTGTGGCGCGCGCCCAGCCGGTGCTGTTCCTTCGCGGCCTCTTCCGGCGTCATCTCGCCGTTCTGGACGGCGCGCTGGACGAACATCCAGGCCATGAGCTGGGTCAGACGTGTGGTCAGGCGCAGGGTTTCGGCGGTGTAATAGAGGGAATCGGTTTCCTCCATGGCGTTGCAGGCGCGCCGGCCCGGCCCGTCGATATAGTTGCAGGCCTCATGCACCATCGCCAGGGTTTCCTTGTACGCCTTCTTGAAGAAGATCGTATCGGCAAACCCCGCCGCACCGGCAATCCGGTCATGATTTCCGTTCTCAGCCTGCAAATCGCTCTCCGCAATCTACCCAACACATATATTGAATATAAGGCAGGCAGAAATATTTTTCTACCGCAGGATGAATTAAGGTTAACAACGGCAGAGTAACAAAATATTCAATATTATGGTTAACGCGACGAAATCTTCCGGTTTTACAGAAGCTTTTCCATGGCCAGACGCAGATTTTCCGGAATTGGCACCGGCTGGTTTTCGGATCGTTTTACGAAAACATGAACGAAATGACCGTCCGCCCCCGCCTGTTCGCGCCCTTCGGCGAACAGGCCGACCCGGTAGGTGACGGAGGAACGGCCGATCCGCGCAACCGCCAGCCCGGCTTCGATCACTTCGGGAAAGGAAAAAGAGCTGTAGAACCGGCATCCCGTTTCCACGGCGAAACCGACGACATCGCCCTTGTGAATATCCAGCCCGCCCTCGCGGATCAGATATTCGTTGATGACCGTGTCGAAATAGGCGTAATAGACCACATTGTTGACATGGCCGTAGATGTCGTTGTCCATCCACCGCGTCGGGATGGCAAGAAAATGGCGGTAATCGCTGCGGCAGGAAGGCGTTTGTCTTTCCTTTTTTCCGCTCACAGCATCTTCTCCAGCAATTCGGCCACCTTGCGCGGGCGTTCGCTCATCATCATATGGCCGGTTTCGGGCAGGATTTCGCTGCGCACCTCCCCGCCCAGGGCCTGGGCCAGGGCGGTAATCGCCCGGGGCGGGGCCATCATGTCCTGCCGGCCGAGGATCATGCCGGTCGGACAGGTGATCCGGGCGGCGTCTTCCAGCCCCCGGTCGTAATCGTTGCAGATCGACAGACAGCGATACAGGGTCCCGGGGCGGGCGCGTTCGACAAGACGGATCGCCGCCCCGACCATCCACAGCCCGGGCAGGGCCGCCCCGCCGAGCTTGGCGCGCATGGCATGAGCCCAGTCATTCATGGCGAGGACGGCAATACGGTCGTTCCGTCGCGCCGCTTCGAGAAATTCGGCATTGACCGCCATCGGATATCCCGCCCCCAGCAGACACAGACGGCTGACCCGCTCCGGCCGGGCCGCCGCCGCCGATAAAGCCGTCAGCGCGCCCATGCTGTGCCCGGCGAGCGAGACTTTCTCCACCCCCAGGCGATCCAGCAGCCGCCACAGCCAGGCGGCCAGATCGGGAATCGAATCCGGCACCTCGCCGCCGCTCAGCCCGCAGCCGGGCAGATCCGGCACCAGCAGCGAAAATCCGTGATGGGCGAGATAACGCCCCTGCAGCGCATAGGCCGTATGATCCATCGCCGCCCCGTGCAGCAGCACCGCCACCCGGCCCCTGGGGTCGAATGTCCGCCCGCCGGTATGGGCATAGATGTCGACGCCATCGAGATCGATCCTCATTTCGCTGCCCTCCTTGCCGCACGCAGCCCGCCTTTGAGGTCGGCAATGATATCCGCCGCATCCTCGAGCCCCACGGACAGACGCACCAGATCCTCGCCGATACCGGCCGCTTCCAGCGCCGCCGCATCCATCTGCTGGTGCGTCGTGCTTGCCGGATGAATGACCAGGGTCTTGGCATCGCCGACATTGGCCAGATGCGACAGCAACGACAATCCCTCGATAAAGGCGCGCCCGGCATCCCGCCCGCCCTTGAGCCCGAAGCTGAGCACCGCGCCGGCCCCGCGCGGCAGCAATTCGGCGGCCAGATCGTGATCGGGATGATCGGGCAGCGAGGGATGGGCGATCCAGGAGACCTCCTCCTGTTCCCTGAGAAAGGCGATGACCGCCGCCGTATTCTCCATATGCCGCTGCATGCGCAGCGACAGGGTCTCCACCCCCTGCAACAACTGAAAGGCATTCATCGGCGCCAGACAGGCGCCGAAATCGCGCAACCCTTCCGCGCGGGCCCGGGCAAACAGGGCCGCGGGGCCGTATTCCTCGGCAAAGACGATGCCGTGATAACCGGCATAGGGTTCGGTCAGGGTCGGAAACAGCGCCCGGCCCTCCTCATCCCTGGCCTTCTGCCAGTCGAAGGTGCCGCGGGCGATCATCACCCCGCCGATGGCCGTGCCGTGACCGCCGAGAAACTTGGTCACCGAATGCATGACGATATCGGCGCCATGCTCGAAAGGCCGGCATAAATAGGGGGTGGCGAAGGTATTGTCGATCATCAGCGGCAACTGCGCCCCATGGGCGATATCG
Source organism: Sneathiellales bacterium (assembly GCA_026992315.1). Lineage (GTDB taxonomy): Bacteria > Pseudomonadota > Alphaproteobacteria > Minwuiales > Minwuiaceae > JALXAG01. Next base: position 7,032 of record JALXAG010000248.1, read on the forward strand.
GCGATACGGGGCAGATCGGCGATATCGAGGCGCGGATTGCCGATCATCTCGGCGAAGATCAGGCGGGTTTCCGGCCTGATCGCCGCCGTCAGCGCCTCCCGGTCGCGGAAATCGACGAAGCTGGTGGTAATGCCGAAGCGCGGCAGGGTATGCATCAGCAGATTGTAGCTGCCCCCGTAAAGCGCCGAGGAGGCGACGATATGCCCGCCCTGCCCCATCAGGGAAACAATGGCCAGATGCAGCGCCGCCTGCCCCGACGCCGTGCAGACGGCGCCGACGCCGCCTTCCAGCGCCGCCAGCCTTTCTTCCAGCACCGCCACGGTGGGATTGGAAATCCTGCTGTAAATATGTCCCGGCAGTTCGAGATTGAACAGCGCCGCCGCGTGATCCGTGTCCTCGAACACATAGGATGTCGTCTGGTAAATCGGCACGGCCCGCGCGCCGACCGTATCGTCGGGTCGCTGGCCGGCATGAAGCGATAGCGTATCGAACCCCGGGTAACGCGGTTTCATCATCCCTCCCCACAGCAATGGCGGCGCGATGCAGCCGCCTGCAACGTCATGACCGACAGCCTATATCAGCCGCTCCGGCAGACAAGCCCCCGGCTGCCGTCCATGTCATGACATATCGCCGCAGGAGGCTGAACCGCCCGATCGCGGCTTTGTCTGCCGGAACGAAAAAAGGGGCCACGCGTGGTGGCCCCAGTCAAACAGGGAGGTACAATGAAACGCCAAACAATCGTCTTCAGGACGCTAATCAGAAGGATTGCAGTCATGATACAATCCATCCTCTTAAAAACCGGTTAATATACAACCGTTTTCAAAAGGAAACCGGGGGCTGACGGCATCCGATCGCCGGCATGGCGCAAACCAGGGCGCAAACCTGCGGCGCAAAAGGGCAATATTCGCGCCTTCGTGTTCTGCGAAGGATTTTACTGGGCCGTCCAGCCGCCATCGACCGGCAGGGCGATGCCGGTGATCTGCGAAGCGGCGGGCGAGCAGAGGAATACCACGATATCGCCGATCTGTTCCGGTTCCACCATCGTCAGGGAAGGCTGCTTCGCCGCCAGCAGTGCCCTGATGCCGTCCTCCCTGCTGCCGCCGGTTTCTGCGGCGCGGGCCATGATCTGAGGTTCGATCAGCTCCGTCCCGACAAAGCCGGGGCAGATCGCATTGCAGGTCACGCCATATGTGGCCGTCTCCAGCGCCACGACCTTGGTCAGGCCGACAATACCGTGCTTGGCCGCGGTGTAGGCCGATTTCTCCACCGATGCGATCAGCCCATGAACCGAAGCCGTGTTGATGACGCGTCCCCAGCCGCGCCGCTTCATGCCCGCAACCGTCAGGCGGGTGGTGTGAAAGGCGGCGGAAAGATTGATCGCCAGTATGGCATCCCATTTTTCAGGGGGAAAATCCTCGCACAGGGCCGTGTGCTGGATACCGGCATTATTGATCAGGATATCGACGGGGCCGAGTTCGCGTTCCGTCGACGCCACCAGATCGGCAATTTCATCCGGCTTCGTCATATCGGCGCCATGATAGGCAACGGCAACGCCGTATTCATCGGCGATCCTGTTCCGCAGGGTTTCGATTGCCGCCGCATCGCCAAAACCGTTGAGCATGACGGCGGCCCCCTGCGCCGCCAGTTTCTCGGCCATCACCCGGCCGATACCGCCGGTCGATCCGGTAATCAGCGCCACACGCCCTTTCAGCATATCTTCCTCCCGATCGATACGACAACAGCCGTTCAGAATTTGAACACGGAATCGGCAGCGCCCTTGGCCTCTTTTTTCTGCGCTATGGCCTGGCGCAGGCGGCCGATCTCCGCTTCATAACGGACGATCATCTCTTCGAGCTCGTCTATGGAAAAACGCTCCAGCGGCGCACCCGGTATCAGTTCCGGCGCGGGAGCGTGCAGATCTTCTTCCTCGTCCATCGCCAACCCTCGTATTGTGCAGTGCAAACATGATAGACCCGAAACCGGCGATATGAAATGATATTTTCGCAGGCAGTCCGGTCATGAAAATACGGAAAGGGCAACACATGAGCGCCAGCACGACAGGCAGCAACGAGGAAATGACGGTCATAGAAATCACAAAACCGGGGGAAGCCGCGGTATTGCAGCCGCGCAAACGCGCCATCCCCGCCCCCGGACCCGGTGAGGTTCTGATTCGTGTCGCTGCCGCCGGGGTCAACCGGCCCGACGTGCTGCAGCGCAAGGGCGCCTATCCGCCGCCGCCCGGCGCCTCGGACCTGCCGGGGCTGGAGGTTGCCGGCATCGTCACCGCCTGCGGGCAGGGGGTTTCCCGGCCGCGGCCCGGCGATCGGGTCTGCGCCCTGACCGCCGGCGGCGGCTATGCGCAATACTGCCTGGCCGATGCACGGCATTGCCTGCCGGTCCCCGCCCCCCTGTCGATGAGCGAGGCGGCCGCCCTGCCCGAAACCTTCTTCACGGTCTGGACCAATGTCTTCGACCGCGGCCGCCTGCAGCGGGGCGAGAATTTCCTCGTCCATGGCGGCAGCAGCGGCATCGGCACCACGGCCATTCAGCTTGCCCATGCCTTTGGCGCCCGCGTCTTCACCACGGCCGGCAGCGAGGAAAAATGCGATGCCTGCCGCCGCCTGGGCGCCGATGTCGCCATCAATTACCGCGAACGGGATTTCGTCGAGATCGTCAGACGCGAAACCGGCGAAGGAGTCGATCTGATCCTCGACATGGTCGGCGGGGACTATATACCGCGCAACATGAAGGCCCTGGCCCCTGACGGGCGGCTGGTCAACATCGCCTTTCTCAACGGGGCCGAGGTCACCGTCAATTTCGCGGTGATGATGGTCAAGCGCCTGACCCTGACCGGATCGACCCTGCGCCCGCAAAGCCGGGAAGCCAAGGCGGCGATCGCCGAAGCCCTGCGCAGGAATGTCTGGCCGCTGCTGGAGGAGGGGCGCATCCGCCCGGTGATGGACAGCACCTACCCCCTCACCCAGGCCGCCGATGCCCATAAACGCATGGAGGGCGGACATCATATCGGTAAAATCGTGCTGATTGTCGATCCGGAGATACAGTGAGCGTTTGACGCCGGGTGAAAGCGGGGTATATTTCAGCAATTCGCTGATTTTCTCCGTTCAATGGGCGCATGACGGCAGCAGCGGGGCAGAAAACCCCGCGTGAGCGGAATGACGCCCTTAACGGTATTGGGAGGTTTGATGACTTTACCCCTTATGCCCAAGGCCACCGCCGTGTGGCTGGTGGAAAACACGACGCTGACATTCGAGCAGATCGCCGACTTCTGCGGCATGCACGTTCTGGAAATCCAGGGCATCGCCGACGGAGAAGTGGCCGTCGGCATCGTCGGCGCCGATCCGGTGGCCAATGGCCAGCTCGATCAGGAAGAGATCGAGCGCTGCCAGAAAGATCCGAATGCACGGCTGAAGCTGAAAAAAGCCGCCGTCGAGCTGCATCGCCGCCCGGTCAAGGGCGGACGCTATACCCCGGTTTCCAAGCGTCAGGACCGCCCCGCGGCCATTGCCTGGATTCTGCGCCACCACCCGGAACTGAGCGACGGTCAGATCCAGCGCCTGCTGGGCACGACGAAAAACACCATCAACGCCATCCGCGAGCGCACCCACTGGAACATCCAGAACATCAAGCCGCAGGATCCGGTGTCGCTGGGCATCTGCACCCAGGGTGAACTGGCCGAAGCCGTGGAAAAGGCCGAAGCCCGCCTGCGCCGGGAAGAAGCCAAAAAAGCCGCTGCCGCCCCTGCCGAGGCCACGGACGGGGAAGGCGGGGAGGACGGCGAGGCCGCCGCAACGCAGGAGCCGTCCTGACCGGCGCCGGAACGATTTACGAAACAGGCCCGCCGGCGATGCCGGCGGGCCTTTTCATATCCGGTTCATATCCGGCTTTCGCTGCCGCTATGCCCCCTTGGCCAGGCCGAGGGTTTTCAACGCTTCCGTGATCTCGTCCAGAATGGCCGGATCGTCGATGGTCGCGG
>JALXAG010000249.1:0-1862 GCA_026992315.1 Sneathiellales bacterium
CTGGAAATCGTCAAATCATGAACGGAACAGTCTACGGCCTTGGCGTCGGACCGGGGGATCCGGATCTGATCACACTCAAGGCGCTGAATATCCTGCGCCGGGTGCCGGTGATCGCCTATCCGGCGCCGCTGGAGGGCGACAGCCTGGCCCGCTCGATCGTTGCCGGGCATCTGCCCGGCGGCCAGCGGGAAATCGCCATCCGCATGCCGATGGTGGCCGAGCGCTTTCCGGCGCAGGAAGTGTATGACAGGGCGGCGGCCGAAATCGGCGCCCGTCTCGATGCAGGAGAGGATGTCGCCGTCTTGTGCGAGGGCGATCCGTTTTTCTACGGATCCTTCATGTATCTGTTCGGGCGGCTGGCGGGCGACTGGCCGCTCGAGGTGGTGCCGGGCGTTTCCTCGCTGACGGCCTGTGCCGCCGCCACTGCCATGCCGCTGGCCGCGCGCAACGACAGCTTATGCGTGTTGCCCGCCCCGCTCGATGACGCGGCATTGCAGGCGCGTCTGGCCACGGCCGATGCCGCCGCCATCATTAAGGTCGGGCGGCATCTGGGGCGCATCCGCCGCCTGCTGGAGGATCAGGCATTGCTGCAGGGCGCCGTTTATATCGAACGGGCCAGCATGGCAGCGCAGAAGATCGTGCCGCTTGCCGCGGCAAAGGAGGAACACGCCCCCTATTTTTCGATGATTCTGGTCCACCGGCGCGGGGTGGCATGGCAATGAACGATACATCCTCCATGACCGTCCAAAAGGGGGCGGTGATCGTGCAGTTTTCTTCTTCCGCCGATGAAACCGCTTCCCGCCTGCAACGCCTGCTGGAAGGGGCGGAACGGCACGGCCCGGCCGGGCGCCGGTGCGGCGCCGATATTCTGTTTGCCGATGCGGGCGCGCATCTGCGGCAACTATTTGCGCAAGGACGGCCGATTATCGGTCTTTGCGCCGCCGGGATCCTGATCCGCCTGCTGGCGCCGGCGCTGGGCGACAAGCGCGGCGAACCGCCGGTGCTGGCCATGGCCGAGGACGGCAGCTGCATCATACCCCTGCTCGGCGGTCACAGGGGCGGGAACGATCTGGCCCGGCGCATTGCCCGGGCTTTCGCCGTTCAGCCGGCGATCACGACGGCAAGCGATCTGGGCGGATTGTTCGATGAAGGCGTGGCGCTGGATGCGCCGCCGCCGGGCTGGAGGCTGGCGGCGGGGCAGGATGCCAAGCCCTTTGCCGCCGCGCTTCTGGCCGGCGAGGCGGTCGATCTGAGCGAGGCGCCGCCGTTTCTGCGCCAAGGGGCGGGCGAACGAACGGCGGCGGGCGCTCACCTGCGGATCGCCGCTTCGCTGAGCGGGGCGGGCAGTGAAACCTGCCTGATCTATCGTCCGCAGCGTCTTGTCCTTGGCATGGGCTGCGAACGCGGCTGCGATAGCGGGCAGATGATTGCCCTGGCCCGCGCGGTGCTGGAGGAGGCCGGCATGGCGCCGGAGGCGCTGGCGGCGTTGTGTTCGGTCGATGTCAAGATGGATGAGGCGGCCATCCATGAAACGGCGGCGGCGCTGGGAGTGGAGGCCCGTTTCTTCCCCGCCGCCCGGCTGGAAGAAGAAGCCCCGCGATTGAGCGATCCCTCGGAGGTGGTGTTTGCCGAGGTCGGCTGCCACGGCGTGGCCGAGGGGGCGGCGCTGGCCGGGGCCGGCGAAGGCGGGGAGCTGATCGTGGCCAAGCGCAAATCGGCGCGCGCCACCGCTGCGCTGGCCCTTTCCCCGGCCCCGATCGCGGAATTGCCGGGGCGCCGCCGCGGTCATCTGTTCGTGGTCGGGATCGGCCCCGGCCATGCCCCGGGGATGACGCTGGAGGCCCGCAACGCCATCGTCCGTG
>JALXAG010000249.1:1872-3334 GCA_026992315.1 Sneathiellales bacterium
CCTCCAGCGTCATCCCCGTGCGCAGGATCTGGTGGCCTATTCGCTTTACACCGATCTGCTGGGGGATCTGGCGGCAAGCAAGGAACGCCACGATTTTCCCCTGGGGGCGGAGGAAGCGCGCGTGCGTCATGCCCTGGATCTGGCGACGGCGGGGCGCGATGTCGCCCTGGTCTGTTCCGGCGATGCCGGAATCTATGCCATGGCCAGCCTGGTCTTCGAATTGCGTGCAGCGGCGGACGATCCCCTGTGGCAGCGCGTTGCGGTGACGGTGGTGCCGGGGGTGTCGGCGCTGCAGACGGCGGCGGCGCGCATCGGCGCGCCGCTGGGGCACGATTTCTGCGCCATATCGCTTTCCGATCTGCTGACGCCATGGGAAGCGATCGAAAAAAGGCTGCAGGCTGCCGCAGATGGCGATTTCGTCATCGCCTTCTACAATCCGGTTTCGCGCCGGCGGCGCTGGCAGCTTGCCCGCGCCCGTGAAATTCTTCTCACCCGCCGCCGCGGGGATACGCCGGTGGTGCTGGCGCGCAATCTGGGCCGTGAGGGCGAGCGCGTCACGGTCACCGATCTGGCATCGCTCGATGCCGATGATGTGGACATGCTGACGCTGGTGCTGGTCGGATCGACGGCGACGCGCCGCCTGATTCGCCCCGACGGTGGGGTGGAGGTCCATACCCCGCGCGGTTATGCCGCCAAACGCGATGGCGCAGGAGAGGAAGGATGAAGGTTCATTTTATCGGTGCCGGGCCGGGGGCGGCCGATCTCATCACCCTGCGCGGGCGCGATATCATCGCCCGCTGTCCCGTTTGTCTTTATGCGGGATCCCTGGTGCCGGAAGCGGTGATCGCGCATGCGCCCGAAGGGGCGCGGGTGATCGATACGGCCGCGCTGACGCTCGATGAAATCATGGCCGAAATCGCCGCAGCCCGCGACCGGGACGAGGATGTGGCCCGGGTGCATTCGGGCGATCCGTCCCTTTATGGCGCGATTGGCGAGCAGATCCGCAGGCTGAAGCAGATGGGGATCGCCTATGACATCACCCCCGGCGTTCCCGCCTTCGCGGCGGCGGCGGCGACGCTGGGGCTGGAACTGACCCTGCCGGATATCGCCCAGACCGTGATCCTGACCCGCACGGCGATGAAATCCTCCGCCATGCCGGAAGGGGAGGAATTGGAAAATCTCGGCCGTTCCGGCGCGACGCTGGCCATTCATTTGTCGGTGCGCAATCTGCGCCAGGTGACGGCGGCGCTTATTCCCCATTACGGTGCCGACTGCCCGGTGGCGGTGGTGGTGCGGGCAAGCTGGCCCGATGAGATCGTCTTGCGCGGTACGCTTTCCGACATTCGCGCCAGGGTGCGCGAACACAAGATCACCCGGACGGCGCTGATTCTGGTCGGTCCGGTGCTGGCCGCCCATGATTTCCGCGACAGCGCCCTGTACGACCCGGCGCATGCCCATATTC
>JALXAG010000250.1 GCA_026992315.1 Sneathiellales bacterium
CACGCAGGCCGCGCCGCTGCACCGCCTCGACCAGGCGGCGGAAATCCCCGTCGCCGGAAAACAGGATGATGTGATCGAGGCTTGCGGACATTTCCAGCATGTCGATGGCCAGTTCGATATCCATGTTGCCCTTGATCTTGCGCCGGCCCGCCGCGTCGGTGAATTCCTTGGTCGGCTTGGTCACCATGGTGTAGCCGTTGTAATCCAGCCAATCGACCAGCGGGCGGATCGGCGAATAATCCTGATCGTCGAGCAGGGCGGTATAGTAGAAAGCGCGGATCAGCCGCCCCTTGGAGGCGAAATGTTCCAGCAATTTGCGGTAATCGATATCGAAACCCAGTGCCCGCGCGGCGGCGTAAAGATTGGAACCGTCGATAAACAGGCCAATGCGTTCTTCAGGATAAAATTTCATCTTAAATACCTCTTCACCTTAAATACCCCACGAAATAAAATGTCTATTACTTCTGTTGTATAGTGCATACTATTGCAGTGCAAAGGCATTATCGTGCAATAAACGGTGCGATTTCAAGGGGCGGATTGCCGCCCTGAACCAAAGACAGAGATAAGATGATTTATATTGCTCTTGGCGCCAATCTGCCGCATCCGCGCTTCGGCCCGGCGGCACAGACCCTGCGCCATGCCCTGGCCGTGCTCGATGCGGCGGCGGGGCTGAATGTGGAAGCCGTCTCGCGTTTCTACCGCAGCGCTCCGGTGCCCCCTTCGGGCCAGCCCGATTACGTCAATGCCGTGGCCCGGCTGCGAACCTCTCTCGATCCGGCGGCGCTTCTGGCGCATCTGCATGCAGTGGAGGCCGATTTCGGGCGGGTGCGGCATCAGCGCAACGAGGCCCGGGTGCTGGATCTGGATCTGTTGCTCTATGGCGATACGGTGCTCAAGGGCCAGGACGGCGGTCCGGTTATCCCCCATCCGCGCATGCATCGGCGCCATTTCGTGCTGATGCCGCTGGCTGAACTGGCCCCGCACCTGGTTCATCCGGTATTGGGGGTTGACATTCAGGGGCTGCTCGGGCATCTCCCTGCTGGTGAAGGGCGGTGCGAACCGCTTGAATGAAATTCGGCTTCCGGCAGGCAGCAACGCGGTGCGGTTCCGGGCAGGAATGCGCCGCGATGGTTGCGTTGTCGTTTGTTTCGCCCTATCTATTGGGTTACGGTTGAATGTCCCGCCTCGGGGCATCGGATGTCAGCCGCCTGCGGGCGGTAATCAGGTTTAAGGGGTAAGCATGGCGCGCGTTACCGTTGAAGATTGCATTGTCAAGGTTCCCAACCGCTTCGAGCTGGTGTTGCTGGCGGCCCAGCGGGCACGGGCGATCGCCGGCGGCGCCCCGATCACGGTCGATCGCGACAATGACAAGGACCCCGTCGTTGCCCTGCGCGAAATTGCCGAGGGAACGGTGGATCTGGAATCCATCCGTCAGAGCATCCTTTCCTCGATGAAAGGGTTCGTCGAACAGGACGAGCCGGAGGGCGAGGACGAACTGGCCCAGATGATCCAGCGGGAATTGAGCGCCATGGCCGGGGCCGATGCGGAAAGCCAGGCCGATGCGGGCGCGGTCAATGTCGTGGATTCCTCCGGCGATGCCAGTCTGGAAAGCCTGGAACCCGAAGCGGAGGGGGAATAAACCGCGAAATGGTCCAGTTAGGCGCGGGCGCATGCCGCGCGGAACCGATCAGAACGAACAGAGGGCGCGCCATGACGGCCGCGCCCTTTTTTGCGCCTTGCCGGCGTGGCGGTATTGGCGGTACCGGCGGCTTTAGCGGGCGGTCTGTCTCATGATCCGCCAGGTCGAACTTGTCGAACGCGTATTATCCTACGATCCGGATGCGGATGAGGACCTTCTCAACCGCGCCTATGTCTTTTCGATGAAGGCGCACGGTTCGCAGACCCGTGCATCGGGCGATCCCTATTTCCTTCATCCGCTGGAGGTTGCCGGCATTCTCACCCGTTACAAGCTCGATGCGGCAACGATCGCCACGGCCCTGCTTCACGATACGATCGAGGATACCGTCGCGACCTTCGAGGATATCGAGCAACAATTCGGGCCCGAGGTGGCCAAGCTGGTCGATGGCGTGACCAAGCTTTCCAAGCTGGAATTCAAGACCGATCATGCCCGCCAGGCGGAGAATTTCCGCAAATTGCTGCTGGCGATGTCCGACGATATCCGGGTTCTGCTGGTCAAGCTTGCCGACCGGCTGCACAACATGCGCACGCTTCATTTCATCGCCAAGCCGGAGAAACGGCTGCGCATTGCGCGCGAAACCATGGAGATTTACGCCCCTCTCGCCGAGCGCATCGGCATGCAGGAAATCAAGGACGAGCTGGAGGATCTGGCCTTCGTCGAGCTGAACCCCGATGCCCGCCAGTCGATCATCAGCCGCCTCGAATATCTGCGCGAGGAAGGCGGCGATCTGATGGAGCGCATTTCCGGCGAATTGCGCGATACCCTGGAAAGGGAAGGGGTCAGGGCCGAAGTATCGGGCCGCGAGAAGCGTCCCTATTCGATCTGGCGCAAGATGGAGCGCAAGAATGTCAGCTTCGAGCATCTCTCCGATATCATCGCCTTTCGCGTGATCGTCGATACGCTGGAGGACTGCTACCGGGCGCTCGGCATCATTCACGGTTCCTATTCCATGGTGCCGGGGCGGTTCAAGGATTACATCTCGACACCGAAGGCCAATAACTACCAGTCGCTGCATACCACCGTCATCGGCCCGGAACGCAGCCGGGTGGAAATTCAGATCCGCACCCGCGAAATGCACGAGGTGGCCGAAAAGGGCGTGGCGGCCCATTGGCAGTACAAGCAGGGCGGCGGCAATGACGGCGGCCAGTACCGCTGGCTGCGGGAATTGCTGGAAATTCTCGAGAATGCCGACGATCCGGAAGAGTTTCTGGAACATACCAAGCTGAACATGTTTCAGGATCAGGTGTTCTGCTTTTCGCCGAAAGGCGATCTGGTCGCCTTGCCCAGCGGCGCGACGCCGGTCGATTTCGCCTATGCCGTGCATACGGAGGTCGGCGATACCTGTGTTGCCGCCAAGATCAACGGCCGGGTGCAGCCCTTGCGCACCATTCTCAACAATGGCGATCAGGTGGAAATCCTGCGTTCGCGCAATGGCACGCCGTCCCCTTCGTGGGAAGGCTTCGTCGTTACCGGAAAGGCGCGTTCGGCCATCCGCCGCTTCATCCGCCAGCAGAAACGGGATCAGTATCTCGAACTGGGCCGTCAGATCGGCGAAAGGGCCTTCCGCAAGGCGGGCATTCCCTTCAGCGACAAGGCGATCCAAAGCGGCCTGGCCCGGCTGGGT
>JALXAG010000251.1 GCA_026992315.1 Sneathiellales bacterium
CTATGGCAGCCGCGCCGGCGTCTGGCGCATTCTCCGCCTCTTTGGCGAACGGGATATCAGGCTGACGGTTTTTGCCGTCGGCATGGCGCTGGAACGCGCCCCCGAAACCGCCGCCGCCTTCGTCCAGGCCGGGCATGAAATCTGCAGCCATGGCTGGCGCTGGATCGAATATCAGTATATGGGCGAGGACGAGGAACGCGCCCATATGCGCCGCGCCATCGCAGCGATCGAGAAAACCACGGGGCAACGGCCGCTCGGCTGGTATACCGGTCGCTGCAGCCCCAACACCCGCCGCCTGGTGGTGGAAGAGGGCGGGTTTCTCTATTCCTCCGACGATTACAGCGACGACCTGCCCTTCTGGGATAATCGCTACGGCACGCCGCATCTGGTCATCCCCTATACGCTGGACAATAACGACATGCGCTTTGCCACCGCCCAGGGGTTCAATTCCGGCGATCAGTTTTTCGCCTATCTGCGCGATGCCTTCGACATGCTGTATGCCGAGGGGGCGGAAGCGCCGAAGATGATGTCGGTCGGCCTGCATTGCCGCCTGGCCGGACGGCCCGGACGGGCGGCGGCGCTGGCGCGGTTTCTGGATTATGTCCGCTCTCATGACAGGGTCTGGCTTCCCCGCCGCATCGATATCGCCCGCCACTGGCACAAACACCATCCGCCGAAGGCAGAAGCATGAAGACGGGAAGAACCATTGCCGAGGCCGATCTGCCCGCCCTGCGGCGGGATGAGTTCATGGCCCTGTTCGCCGATGTCTTCGAACATTCCCCCTGGGTGGCGGAACGGGCCTGGCGGGACGCCCCCTTCAGCGACAAGGCATCGCTGCTTGCGGCCATGACCCGGGCGATGATGGCAGCGGATCGGGCGGAAAAGCTGGCGCTGATCCGCGCCCATCCCGACCTGGCCGGGCGGGCCGCCATCGGCGGCGACCTGACCGATGCCTCCCGGCGCGAACAGGCCGGCGCGGGGCTCGATCAGTGCAGCCCGGAGGAATACGCCCGCTTTCAGGAACTGAACGCCGCCTATAAGGAGAAATTCGGCTTCCCCTTCATCATGGCGGTGAAAAACAGCACCCGCCAGCAGATACTGGATGCCTTCGCCACCCGCCTGAACAACACGGCGGAAGAGGAATTCGCAACCGCCCTCGGCCAGATCGCCAGGATCGCCGCCTTTCGCCTTGACAACATCATCAACTGACCGATCACATGCAGGAACCGGACATGGAAGAGAAAATCGCCGCCGCCATCGACGCCGCCACGGAACGGCAGACCCGTTTTCTGCAGGAGCTGGTGAAAATCCCCTCTGACAACCCGCCGGGGGATTGCGCCCCGCACGGGGAACGCGCCGCCCGGCTGCTGGAGGATATGGGCTTCGCCGTCGAACGCCACCCGGTACCGCAGGATACGGTTCGTGCCGCCGGGATGATCTCGGCCACCAATCTGATCATACGCGAACGCTTCGGCGACGGGCCGGTGGTGGCGCTGAATGCCCATGGCGATGTCGTCCCCCCGGGGGAGGGGTGGAGCGTCGATCCCTATGGCGCCGTCATCCGCGACGGGGCGTTGTACGGGCGCGGCGTTGCGGTTTCGAAATCGGATTTCGCCACCTATGCCTTTGCGCTGAAGGCGCTGAAGGAAAGCGGCGCCCCCCTTGCCGGCACCGTCGAGCTGCATCTGACCTATGACGAGGAGGCCGGCGGCACCATCGGCCCGAAATGGCTGCTCGATCAGGGGTTGAGCAAACCCGATTACGCGCTTTCGGCCGGTTTTTCCTATGCCGTGGTCACCGCCCATAACGGCTGCCTGCATCTGGAGGTGGACGTACGGGGCCGTCAGGCCCATGCCGCCATGCCCGAAACCGGCGCCGATGCGCTGGAGGCGGCAACCGCCATCCTCAACGCCCTGTATGAGTATCGCCGCGGCCTGAGCGGACGCCATTCCGCCACACCGGGCATCGACAGCCCGACCATGGTCGTCGGCCTGATCGAGGGCGGCATCAATACCAATGTGGTCCCCGACCGGGTGCGCCTGCGCCTGGACCGGCGGATCATTCCGGAAGAGAACAGCGCCGAGGTGGAAAGGGAACTGCGGGAGGTCATCGCCCGGGCGGCGGCCAGGCGGCCCGGCATCCGCGCCGAAACCCGCCGGATCATGCTGGCCGAACCCTTTGCCCCGGTCGGCGATGCGCCGCGGCTGGCGGAAATCCTCTGCCGCCGCGCCAGCGCCGTCATGGGCGAAACCGTTGCCACCAAGGGCGTGCCGCTCTATACCGATGCCCGCCACTACAGCGCCGCCGGGGTGGCAACCGTGCTGTATGGCGCCGGACCGCACTCAATTCTGGAGGCCAACGCCCACGGCGCCGACGAACACCTGCAGCTTGACGACCTGAACAAGGCCACAAAGGTGGTGGCGCTGAGCCTCCTCGACCTTCTGGGGTAGAAAACGCCCGGGGCAGGTCAATGAGAATTGTTTATTCAATGCGCCGGATCGCTTCCAGCTATGAATCGTCCACGATCAGGGAATAGGATGTGCTGCGCCCGCCGCCGGCGTCTTTCCTCAGCACGCCGAAAGCGATCAATTGATTGATATCGCGTAAGGCCGTGTCGGCAGAGCATTTTTGCATCTTTGCCCATTTGGACGATGTCAGCTTGCCCTTAAAGCCGTTCAGCAACCGTTCGAGCATGTCGCGCTGACGGGAATTGAACGGCAGATGGCGGTGCCTTTCCCAGAAACGGGCCTTGGCCAGGACGTTTTCCAAGATACCCTCTGCCTGTTCGATCGCCCTACCCAGACAGGAAAGAAACCATTCCAGCCAAGCGGTAACGTCCAGATCGCCCTTCTGCGTGTTTTCGAGAATTTTGTAATAGGCGCTGCGCTCGATACTGATCTGGGCCGACATGGAATAAAAGCGCTGCGCCGTTCTTTCCGAGCGCGCCAGAAGCATATCGGCCACCGCACGGGCAATACGGCCATTGCCGTCTTCAAACGGATGGATGGTGACGAACCACAAATGGGCGAGAGCGGCCTTCAGAACCGGATCGCTTGCCGGCGGCCGATTGAACCACTGCAGAAAGGCATTCATTTCATCTTCGATACGCCCGGCATCGGGGGCCTGAAAATGGACCCGTTCCCGCCCTACGGGGCCGGAAACCACCTGCATGACGCCAGCGCTGTCATCCCGCCAGCGTCCGGTGACGATCCGCCGCATACCGCTGCGGCCCGCAGGAAACAAACAGGCATGCCAGCCAAACAAGCGTTCGGCTGTCAACGGCTTGTCGTAGTTTCCCACGGCATCGAGCATCATTTCGACAACGCCCTCGACATCGCGGTCCGCAGGAACCAGACCGGCTATGTCGATACCAAGCCGCCGGGCAATGGAAGAGCGCACCTGCCCGGTGTCGAGAAGCCGGCCCTCGATTTCATTCGACTTGACCACATCCTGTGTGAGAACACCGAGCAGAGCCTCGTCGCGCAGACCAAAACCCAGGCCTTCCATACGCCCGAGCAGGCGCCCCTGAGCATAGCGCACATCTGCAAGCCTTGCCGCCAGGCTACCTTCATCCCAACGGAATGCGGGCCAATCATCCCTTTCATGGATATACACTATATTCTCCGCATATTCTGCGGATAAAATAGCCTCTATTCACCGCAAGGACAAGATTATTCGCCGCAATATGTGCAGGGAATAACCGTTTCTTTCCCGGCGGCCGGCCTTCCCGCTATCGCGCCGGGGCCGGCATGGCCGCTCATGCCGCCCTGTCCCCGCCCCTGCCGGGTTCGGCGGCGCGGGTGTAATAGAGCTGCGCGGCCAGGGTGCACAGAGCGACGAAGGCGAAGATGGCGCGATAGGCCCCCTCGGGCGCGGCGGCGGCGCCGGCGGGCGCGATCATGCCGACGATGACCCCGGTCAGGATCTGCATCAGCGCCACCCCGCCCATCAGCGCCAGATTGAGCGTGGTGATGCCGCGCCCGGCCAGGCGATCGGGAAAGATCATCCGCCCGTGCGACATGGTGACAACGCCATAGGCTCCGCCGAAGCCGAGCAGCAGAAACAGCGCCCAGACCTCGGTCAGGGATGGCGTTTCCGGGCGCAGGGCCAGATAGCCGTATATGCCGACAACGAAAACCCCGCCGACATGCACCAGCCGCTTTTTCGGCCAGCCCAGACGGTCGGCATGGCCGTAGACCAACGCGCCTGCGATCATCGCCAGGCTCATCGTCAGCAGCACATTGCCCGAGGCCACCGCATCCAGCCCGTGCACATCGTGCAGATAAGGCCCGCCCCAGAGGCCGAGCACCACCATCAGCGACGAATAGGAAACCAGGCTGATGGCGAAGACATAACGGATCTGGCCGTTGGCGAAAACCGCCCCCAGCCCGGCGATGGCCTGACGCAGGCTTTCCCGCCGGCGGTCTTCGGGCCGCACCGGGCCGGGATGATCGCGCACCAGCCACAGGCCCAACGCGATGAAGATCAGCGTCAGAAAACCGATCAGCCAGAACACCGCCCGCCAGCCGATGGTTTCTGCGCCGAAGGCCAGCGGCGTCGTCGACATGATGCTGCCGATATTGCCCGCCGCAATCAGGATGGAGGCGAGCTGCCCATATCGCTGCAGGCTGTACCAGCGGGAAACCACGATCAGCGAGCCCATCAGCACCGAGGCGGTACCGAAGCCCATGAAGGCCCGCGCCAGTGCCAGATCGGCAAGATTTTCGGACAGGGCGAACAACCAGCTTCCCGCCACCGCCGCCACCATGGTGATGCAGATGGTCAGCCGGGCGCCATAACGGTCGATCATGATGCCGACCGGCAGCTGAAACGCGGCGAAGACAATGAAAAAAGCGGCGCTGAGCAGCCCCAGATCCCGCGCCGCCAGCCCGAGATCGGCAATCAGCCGCGGCGCAATCACCGCCACGGAGGAACGCAGCATCTGGCTGATCATGAACAACAGGCAAAGGGAGGCCAGCAGCAGAAACCGCCGCAATGGCGAGCTCAGGGCCGCGCCTTCCCCCGCCGCCGTCATCAGGCCCTTTCCCGGGTGGCCAGAAAGTTCAGATCGGGAAATTTTTCCTGCACCCGGCCCAGTTCCCAGGCGTTGCGGGCCAGAAAAACGGGGAAACCGTCGCGATCCTCGGCCATGTTGCTGCGATAGGCCGCCGTCAGCGCCGCGATGTCGGCATCCTGCCCGTCCACCCAGCGGGCGGTTTCATAGGGTGCATCCTCGAAACCGGCCTTGATGTTGTATTCGTTATCGATCCTTGTCGCCAGAACATCGAGCTGCAGCGCCCCGACCACGCCGACGATCCAGTTGGCGCCCAGAAGCGGCTTGAACACCTGGGTCACGCCTTCCTCGGCCAGATCCTCCAGCGCCCGGCGCAGATGCTTGGCCCGCATCGGATCGTCGAGGCGCACCCGGCGCAGGATTTCCGGCGCGAAGTTCGGAATGCCGGTGAAGCGGATGTTTTCGCCTTCGCTGAGGCTGTCGCCGACCCGCAGCGTGCCATGATTGGGAATGCCGATGATATCGCCGGGGAAGGCTTCATCGGCCAGTTCGCGGTCCTGCGCGAAGAACATGATCGGATTGTGAATGCCCACCGGCTTGCCGCTGGCCGCCGGGGTCAGCTTCATGCCACGGCGGAAACGCCCGGAACAAAGGCGCATGAACGCCACCCGGTCGCGATGCTTGGGATCCATATTGGCCTGCACCTTGAACACGAAACCCGATACCTTTTTGTGATCGGGCGGTACATCGGCAGGCTTCGCCGGTTGCGGGCGCGGCGGCGGGGCGATTTTCTCCAGCCCGTCGAGCAGTTCGCGCACGCCGAAATTGCGGATGGCACTGCCGAAATAGATCGGCGTCAGGCTGCCCTGACGATAGGCATCGAAATCGAAGGACGAATAGGCTTCGCGCGCCAGATCGGCCTCTTCGCCCAGACGCTCGAAAATCTCGGCGGGCAGAGCCTGGCGCAGGCGCTCGTCATCCAGCCCCTCGCAGGCGATGACATCGCCGACGGTACGCCCCTTTTCATCGCCGATCAGCAGCATGCGGTCACGGATCAGATCGTAACATCCCTTGAAGTCGGCACCCGATCCGGCCGGCCAGGTCATCGGCGCCGTATCCAGGGCCAGCTTGTCGGCGATTTCGTCGATCAGCTCGAAGGGATCGCGGGATTCCCGGTCCATCTTGTTGATGAAGGTGACGATGGGCACATCGCGCAGGCGGCAGACTTCGAACAGCTTCAGGGTCTGGGATTCGATGCCCTTGGCGGCATCGATCACCATCACCGCCGAATCCACCGCCGTGAGGGTGCGGTAGGTATCCTCGCTGAAATCCTCATGACCCGGCGTATCGAGCAGATTGAAAACGGCACCGCCATATTCGAAGGTCATGACCGAGGTGGTGACCGAGATCCCGCGCGACTGTTCTATCTTCATCCAGTCGGAACGCGCCCGGCGCCGTTCGCCGCGGGCCTTGACGTCGCCGGCCAGGCGGATGGCCCCGCCCAGCAGCAGCAGTTTTTCCGTCAGCGTCGTCTTGCCCGCATCGGGATGGGCAATGATGGCGAAGGTACGGCGGCGGGCGATTTCCTCCTCGAGG
Organism: Sneathiellales bacterium; assembly: GCA_026992315.1. Taxonomy (GTDB): domain Bacteria; phylum Pseudomonadota; class Alphaproteobacteria; order Minwuiales; family Minwuiaceae; genus JALXAG01. The sequence goes on from JALXAG010000251.1 coordinate 6,611, forward strand.
CTGCCGCCCGTGCGCATGGATGTGGTTTCATTCACGGATCGTTCTCCGAACTCGGTCGCGGTTCGTCCGGGCCGGAACGGTGGCAGCACCTTCCCGTAGCGGCTGAGGGCCGCGCCCGGATAAATTTCGCGCGGACCATAACAGAACCGTTCTATAATGGAAATGCCCCCGCTGGCGGCGACAGCGACACCAAGCGGGACAGGACCAGACGGCAAAACGGCGCGCCATGACCGAACACAGAGATGCAGACAAGGAGCCCGATTTCGCGGAGCTGAAAGCGCGGCTGCTGGCCCGCCGGGCAGAGCTGGAGGCACTGGCCGCCGCCAGCAGTGAGGCGCGTGCCACCGTCGACCTGGACCAGAGCCGCCTCGGCCGCCTTTCGCGCATGGATGCCCTGCAGGGCCAGGCCATGGCACAGGAGGTGGAGCGCCGCCGCCAGGGCGAACTGGCGCGGATCGACGCCGCCCTGGCCCGCATGAAAAAAGGCGAATACGGATACTGCCTGAAATGCGGCGAGGATATCGCCACGGCACGCCTTGCCCTCGATCCCTCGGCAACCCTGTGCATCGACTGCGCCGGATAATCCGCCGGAACACGTCTGCTCATCCGCCGGCCAGGCCTATTCCCGCCGGTCGGGGCCAAGACGCACCAGCATCTTGCCCGTATTGGCCCCTGAAAACAGGCCGAGGAAGGCTTCCGGCGCCTTTTCTATGCCTTCATAGACCGTTTCCTTGTACTTGATGCGGCCCTCCTTCAGCCATCCGGCCATATCCGCGGTAAACTGCGGCAGGACGTCGTTGTGATCGGAAACGATGAAACCCTGCATCTTCAGCCGCTTCGCCACCACATGGAACAGGTTCCACGGCCCGGGCTGCGGCGTCTCTGCATTGTAGACCGAAATCAGCCCGCACATGACGATGCGCCCGAAAGGCTTCATCACATTCAGCGCCGCCGTCAGCAGATCGCCGCCAACATTCTCGAAATAGACATCCACGCCACCGGGGCAGGCTTTATCGAAAGCCGCCTGCAACGCCTGAAAATCAGCGGCCGCCTTGTAATCGACGGTCTCATCGACGCCCAGCTCGGATTTCAGCCAGGCACACTTGCCCTCGCCGCCGGCGATGCCGATCACCCGGCATCCCCTTGCCCTGGCGATCTGACAGGCGATCGAGCCCACGGCACCGGCCGCCGCCGACACCAGCACCGTATCCCCTTCCTTCAGCTCGCCGATGCGCATCAGCCCGACATAGGCCGTCATTCCCGGCATGCCGAGAACGCCGAGATAGGCGGAAAGCGGCGCCATCGCCGGATCCACTTTCATCAGCCCCCTGCCCGAAGAGAGATAATATTCCTTCCAACCGCCGTCGAAACCGACGACATAATCGCCAACGGAAAATGCGGGGTTGTTGGAGGCGATCACCTCCCCCACGGCACCGCCTTCCATCGCCTTGCCGAGCTGAAACGGCGGGATATAGCTTTTCCGGTCCGTCATCCGCCCGCGCATGTAAGGATCCACCGACATCCAGACATTGCGCACCAGAATCTCGCCATCCGCCGGGTCGGGCAGATCGGTTACCGCCAGTTCGAAATTCTCCGCCGCCGGCATGCCCTTCGGACGCGATTTCAGCCTGATTTCCCTGGATTTTACCGTCATGGCCCCTCTCCTCCTGTTCGGTTGAGCCATTTATATGGTTCAAACATTTGTTTGAACAATAGGCAGCGGGCGATAATTTTCTTTCAGCGATGGCGGGTTTCGCGCCAGAGAATGAACAAACCGCTGGCAATGACCACGGCCCCGCCGGTCAGCACCGCCAGATCCGGCACTTCCCCCCACAGGGCGTAGCCGAAAATTACCGCCCAGACGATCGACATATAATTGAAAGACCCGATCACCGCCGCCGGGGCATATTGAAAGGATTGGGTCAGAAGGAACTGCCCCAGCGCCCCGCATAATCCGAGCAACACCAGCAGCAGCAGATCCGCCCCCGATGGCGTCGCCCAGGAAAACGGCAGGCCGGCAGCCGATAGCAGGGTGGAAATCAGCGCGAAATGAAAAATGATCGAAAGACTGCTTTCCGTCCGCTTCAGCCGGTAAACGGCGATGAAGGCCAGCGCCATGAACAGGGCCGCGCCGAGGCCATAGACCGCCGAAACCCGGAAGATATCGCTGCCGGGGCGCAGCATGATCAGCACGCCGAGAAAACCTATCACCACTGCCGCCCAGCGCCAGGGACCGACACGCTGGCCCAGCAAGGGCACCGACAGCGCCGTCAGAAACAGCGGCTGGGCGAAGCTGAGTGCCGTGGCATCGGCAAGAGGCAATATCTGAAAGGATTTGAACAGCAGTGCCATGGCGCTCAACCCGATGACGGCACGCAGAAGATGCATCGGCAGACGCCGCGATGGCTGCAGGCGCATGCCGCCACGGCGCGACAAGACGATGACGGTCAGCGGCAGCAGAGCGAAAAAATTGCGAAAGAAGATCACTTCGTTGACCGGATAGGCGCGCAGGGTTTCCTTTACCAGCACGCTGAGCAAGGAGAAAACGAACACCCCGGCACTGGCATAAAACACCCCCTTGTAGACCGGATGCAGGGTTCCGGCAGCACGGGAAGATGCAGTCAATGACGGCTTGGGGGTTACGCTGCTGGCCATGAAACGATTTCCGGACGGATTGATAGGATCGGCATTCTGACCGGAAGCCGCATATCGGTGAAGCGCAAAAGCCGAAAGGCAGGAATGCAGGGCATGCATGGATAAAAAAAACCGCCGGAAAAATCCGGCGGCCAAGTCCAAGAGAACGACAGAGGCGTGACCAAATTTCCTCGTATCGGACCCAAGCATTACCCGCGATGGTTAACAAATATTAAAGAAAGGAATATTTTTGCTAAAATTTTATCCATATGTGCCTTGTCTGCTGAAAATTTTCTCGACCTCGGCCCGAGACTGAACGAACATAATATATTAATTCCGTGCCGGTATCGTGACCCGACGAGACCGGAAACAAAGATGCGAGGCGTATTCATGAATCCGCAGCGATGGATTTTTGTGGCCGCGTTGCTGGCTTTTTTCAGCACAATCCCCGCCGCCCGCGCCGGGCATTACCTGACCGATTACTGGTCGATCGATGCCTTTTTGCGCGAGCATCCCGGCCAAAGCAGGCTGATGCACGATTTCAGCGCCATCGTCGCCGGCGAAGCCGTGGCGGTACCGGAGAAAATCCGCACCCGCACGAAGAAAAACCCCTTGCGTATCGCCATCGTCTATCCCGGCCTTCAGGCATCCGATTACTGGCGGCGCAGCGTGGCTTCCTTCACGGCCCGCCTCGACGAGCTGGGCATTGCCCATTCGATCCAATCGACCTTCACCCGGCCCGGGAAGGATATAGCAAAACAAACACGGGCCATTGCCAAAGCCTTGCAGAAAAACCCGGATTATCTGATATTCACCCTGGATGCCAGACAGCACCAATACCTGATCGGCCAGATCATCCGGCAGGGAAAGACCAAACTGATCCTGCAGAACATAACGACCCCCCTTCGCGCCCTGAAGGACCGCCAGCCCTTCCTCTATGTCGGTTTCGACCACGCCATCGGCGCCAGACTGCTGGCGCAGGAATATATCCGCCGTACCGGCGGCAAGGCCCGATTCGCCCTGCTTTACGGCACCCGCGGCTATGTTTCCACCGTACGCGGCGGTGCCTTTCTCGAAGCCTTGGCATCCCGGCCCGGCATGCGCATGGTTTCTGCCTATTATGTCGATTTCAACCGCGAAAAGGCTCGCCGGGCGGCGCTGGAGATCGTCTCGGAGACACCCGATATCGACTTCATCTATGCCGCCTCGACCGATATTGCCCTTGGGGTCATCGACGCCCTGCGGGAAACCGGCATGCTGGGGCGCATCATGGTCAATGGCTGGGGCGGCGGATCGGATGAACTGGCAGCACTGAAAGCCGGCGAACTCGACTTCACCGTCATGCGCATGAACGACGATAATGGCGTCGCCATGGCCGAGGCGATCAGGCTGGATCTGCTGGACAAGGGCGGGCGTGTGCCGCAGATCTATTCCGGCACCTTCGAGCTGATACGAAAAGACACACCGCCCGAACATATTTCGGATTATGTGCAATATGCCTTCCGCTACTCCCGATAGGTCCACTGAAGGAAAGGGATTTTCCTATCCCACCCTGATCGGCATCAGCTTTTTCGCCATGGCGATGCTGGTGGCGCTGATCACCGCCGGAACGGCCTATTACGCATCGCGCAAGGCGCTGGAGGCCGAAACCAGCCGCTTCCTGCGCAAGGAACAGCAAATCCTTTCCGTCGC
>JALXAG010000252.1 GCA_026992315.1 Sneathiellales bacterium
CAGGAGAAAAAGGGTTCCGCACTGCGCATGCGCGCCATTCTCGGCGGTGCCGCCTTGGGGGTTCTGGCCGCTTTCGCAGCCGGCATCTGGTATGCCTATGTCAATGTCGACGATGCGCGCTTTCAGTCCCCGCCCCTGATCAAGGCACCGCAGGAGCCGGTCAAGGTACGGCCGGAAAACCCGGGCGGGCTGCAGGTGCCCGACCGCGACAAGCTGGTGCTCAAATCCATCGAAGGGCAGGAGGAACCGAAGGTCGAGAAACTGTTGCCGCCGCCCGAACGCCCGATGGAAACAAGCAAACCGGCCACAACGGCTGAAGACAAGGCGGCAAATGAAGGCGATGCCATCGCCGATAAGATCGCGGAGCTTGAGCAGCAGACAGCAGCCGAACCGGTCGCGGCGCCGGCAAACAAGGCGGAGCCGGCCGCCCCTCCTGTCCGGAAAGCCGTAACACAGACTGCAACGCAAGCCGCGGCGGAAGCCATGAAGCAGGCCGAAACCGTGGCTGCAGGGGAACCGCCGGTAAAGGCGCCCGAACCGGCCATGCCCGCACCGCCGAAAGCAAAGCAGGACAAGAAGGCACAGGGCGAGAGCCCGGCTCCGGCCAAAACGGTTGAGGCCAGCGCCCGGAAGAAGGCAGAGGCCGCATCGGTCGCGGCTGAAGACAAGAGGGCGGAACAACCGGCGGAAAAGGTGCAGAAGAAGGCACAGGCCACTGTCGTGCCGAAGAAATTCCGTGTTCAGCTCGGCGCTTTCAAAACCGCCGATATCGCCGAGGAGGGCTGGCGGCGCTTGTCGAAGAAGTTTCCCGCCATTCTCGGCAAACAGCCCCATTATGTCATTGCCGTTACCCTGGGCAGCCGCGGGGTGTTCCATCGCCTGCAGTTCGGCGCCTTCGATACCCGTGCACAGGCGAAATCGGCCTGTGCGCGGTTGAAAGCGAAAAAGCAGGATTGCCTTGTCATTGCGCCCTGATGCCGCCATTTACGGCTGCGCCGGGGCGCGCCTGAACGATGAGGAACGCCGTTTCCTTGCCGATGCCGACCCGCTCGGCATCATTCTGTTCGCCCGCAATTGCGAAACGCCGGCGCAGATCCGCGCCCTGATTGCGGATATATCCGACTGCCTGGGCCGCAGGCCCCTGGTGCTGATCGATCAGGAAGGGGGGCGGGTGGCACGCCTGCGCCCGCCGCACTGGCCCGTTCTGCCCGCCGTTGCCTGGATCGGCGATCTGTGGCAGCGCGACCGCGCGGCGGCGGAACGGGCCGCCTTCCTGCACGGGCGGCTGCTGGCGGCCATGCTGGCCCCGCTGGGCATTACCGTCGATTGCGCGCCGGTGCTGGATATCGCTTTTTCCGAAACCCATGACGTGATCGGCGATCGCGCCTTCAGCCCCGATGCGGAGGCCGTGGCCATCCTCGGCCGGGCGCTGACAGCAGGATTGCTGTCCGGGGGCGTCCTGCCGGTGATCAAGCATGTGCCGGGCCATGGCCGGGCCCGTGCCGACAGCCACAAGGAGCTGCCACGGGTCGATGCCTCGGCCGAGGAGATGGCGGGGAGCGACTGGCATCCCTTCCGGGCGCTTGCCGATGCGCCTTTGGCGATGACGGCGCATATTCTCTATACGGCTCTCGATCCCGTTCACCCGGCGACATTGTCGAAAACCGTCATTGAAGACATCATCCGCGGCAGGCTGGGCGTTTCGGGCCTGCTGATGAGCGACGATATCGGCATGAAGGCGCTATCCGGATCGCCCGGCGCACTGACCCGGGCAGCGATCGATGCCGGTTGCGACTGCGTTCTGCATTGTTCCGGGCGGCTGGATGAAATGATCGCCGTGGCCGGGGCGGCCGGAAAGCTGAACGATGCAGCCATGGCACGGCTGCACCGGGCGGAATCGATGCTGCGCTTGCCGCAACCCGCCGATGAAATGGCGCTCAGGGAAGAATATGATAGTCTTCATGCTTCCCTTCAGCAGCGGCTGTGACAGGAGCGGGCGTGTGGAATTCGCCGAAGACAATATGGAAGAGGGCAGGCGGGGCGGTGCCGAAGCAGAGCTGATCGTCGATGTCGATGGCTTCGAGGGGCCGCTGGACCTGCTGCTGACCCTGGCCCGCGAACAGAAGGTCGATCTGGCCCGTATTTCCATCCTGCAGCTTGTGGAGCAGTATATCGCCTTCATCGAACGGCTGAAGGAAAGACGCCTGGATATCGCGGCCGAATACCTGGTCACGGCGGCGTGGCTGGCCTATCTGAAATCGCGTCTTCTGCTGCCGGAGGCGGAGGATGAGGAGCCGAGCGGCGAGGAAATGGCCGAACGCCTGGCTTTCCAGCTCCAGCGGCTGGAGGCGATCCGCAAGGCGGCGGGGCAATTGATGTCCTTGCCGCGCGCCGGGCTGGAATTCCATTATCGCGGCGGCGGGGAAGGCATCCGCATCGTCTCTACCGACAAATTCGAATGCAGCCTGTACGATCTGCTCAAAGCCTATGCCGTTCAGCGCGAAGCTCAGGGCGACGATGCGCCGCTGCATCTGCACCGGGGCAAGGTTCTGGCCGTCGAGGATGCGCTCAAGCGTCTGCGCGCGCTGATTCCCGGCCTGCCGGGCTGGGCAGAGCTTTCCGCCTTTCTGCCCAAGGGGCTGCAGGATCCCTTCGCCCGGCGCTCGGCGGTGGCTTCGACTTTGCTGGCTTCGCTCGAACTGGCCAAGCAGGGGCAGCTTCGCATTCGCCAGCTGCGCCCCTTTGGCCCGATCCATCTGCACGGGCGGCGGCATGGCGATGAAAACGGGGAAGGGTGCTGATGGAAACGCCTTCACGCTCCGTCAGGTTGGCCGAGGCGCTTCTGTTTGCCGCCGCGGAACCGCTGGATGAGGAAACCCTGGCCCGCCATTTGCCCGAAGGCGAGGATGTGGCAGCGGTGCTGGCGGAAATCGCCGCGCTGTATCGCGGCCGCGGGGTGGAACTGGTCCGCGTCGCCGGACGCTGGGCATTGCGCACGGCCCCGGATCTGGCGCCGTATCTTACCGAGGAACGCGAACAGACCAGGCATCTGTCGCGCGCGGCTGTGGAAACCCTGGCGATCATTGCCTATCACCAGCCGGTCACCCGGGCGGAGATCGAGGAAATCCGCGGTGTCGGGCTCAGCCGCGGAACGCTGGACATTCTGCTTGAGGCAGGCTGGGTACGTCCGCGCGGGCGTCGCCGCACCCCGGGGAGGCCATTGACCTATGGCACCACGGACGAGTTTCTGATTCATTTCGGCCTCGACTCGCTGCAGGATCTGCCCGGTATAGAGGAGCTGAAGGCCGCAGGCCTGATGGGCGGCAATCAGGGCACGGCGCCCGGTCTTTTCGCGGGTCTGCCGCTTGGCAGCGATGCGGAGGATGGGGAACGGGACGGAGAAAACAGCGATACATCCGCCGCAGGCGAGGCCGGCGATTGAACCGGCGGCCAGCCCGGAGAAAGCCTCCGCCGGGGTGGTTGAACTGCCCCGCCACTGCCCCTATGGTGGCGCTTTCAGTGCGTCAGCAGGAGGATGCGCGCCTTGAAAGCGCTTGAATTCAGCAATGTATCCCTGAGTTTCGGCGGCATCGTTGCTGTGGACGGTGTTTCCTTCGACATCGCCAGGGGCGAGGTCGTTTGCCTGCTCGGCCCTTCGGGCTGCGGCAAGACCACGACACTGCGCCTGGCTGCCGGGCTGGAAGCGCCGGATACGGGGTCTATCGGCATTGCCGGCCGCATCGCCGCCGGCAACGGGCATAATGTGCCGCCGGAAAAGCGCAATCTCGGGCTGGTATTTCAGGACTATGCCTTGTTTCCCCATTTGACGGTGGCTGAAAATGTCGGCTTCGCCCTGCGTCACCTGCCGGCACAGCAGCGGCGGGAAAGGGTGCAGGCTTTGCTGGAACGCGTCGGCCTGGAAAGCCATGGCGGGCAATATCCGTATATGCTCTCGGGAGGGGAGGCTCAGCGGGTGGCGCTGGTACGGGCCCTGGCGCCGGAACCGGCGCTGATGCTGCTGGATGAGCCTTTCTCCAATCTGGACACCCGCCTGCGCGGCGATATCGGCCGCGAGACACTGCTGCTTCTGCGCGACATGGGGGCATCGGTTCTTCTGGTGACCCACGATCCGGAAGAAGCGATGCGCATGGCCGACCGCATCGCCCTGATGCACAAGGGCAAGATCGTGCAGATCGGCAGCGCTGACGAACTCTATGCCTGCCCGCAGAACGGTTTCGTGGCCCGATTTTTCGGCGATATCAATGTTTTGCATGCCGTGGTAAGGCGGGGACGTGCCGAAACACCGTTCGGCACCGTGCCGGCGCCGGCGCTGCCCGATGGCGCCATGGCCGAGATTCTGTTCCGCCCCGAGGCTCTGCAGGCAGGCATTGAGGCCAGTGAAAAGGGGCTCTGCCTGCGCGGAAAGGTGGTTTCGGCCCGACGCATCGGTGCCGATTGCCATATCGAAATGCTCATACGGGATGACGTTGCGCCGCTCAGGGCCCGGATACGGGATTTCGGGCCACCATCAGCGGGAGAGGAACTGGCCCTGACGGTAAGGCCGCAGAACATTTTCGTTTTCACGCGTTAGCCGGCCTGCTCTTGCGCTGAAGCGGTGTCTGCCCCATACAGGCAAGGGTACCGGCGCCTTCCTCTTCCATAGCCCCGACGGTATGTCGCCGTGTGGGCAGAAAACATTTCGGAAAGGTCCGTATCGCGATTGTGCATTTGCCTGCCTGCGCCGTTTCTGCCATTATGCGCCGGCTTGCGATGCATATGGGATCGTCTTTTTTAGGAGTACAGCTTATGAGCCCCAGCTTATGGCAAATCGCCGTTGTCGTCGTCATCGTTCTTCTGCTGTTCGGACGCGGCAAAATCTCCGGCTTGATGGGTGATGTTGCCAAAGGGATCAGAAACTTCAAAACCGGCCTGAAGGAAGATCCGGCCGGCGATACGGCCAGGACCGCCGATGCCGGCAAGGATGCGATCGAGGACGGGCGCGCCGGCGATGCCGCCGCCCCGGCGCAGAGCAAGAGCGAAGAAACCTCGAAAAGCTGACACGGCCGTGAGATCGATCCGGCCGGAATTTCCGGGCCCAGGACATGTTTGACATCGGATGGAGCGAGATGATGGTGGTTGCCGTTCTGGCAATCATCGTTATCGGCCCGAAGGATCTGCCCAAAGCGTTGCGCACCGTCGGCCAGTGGGTCGGCAAGGCGCGGCGGATGGCGCGTGAATTTCAGGGCAGCATCGATGAAATGGTCCGCGAAAGCGAACTCGATGAGGTGCGCAGCACCATTCAGCAGGCGCGCAGCTTCGATGTGAAGGGGGAAATCGAGAAAACCATCGATCCCGATGGCGATCTCCGCTCCACGGTCAGCGAGGTGGAAACCAGTATCGGCGAGGTTTCAAAGAATCTCGATAAAGAGCTGGAAAACAAGGAATATACCCCGCCGTCGCCCACGGAAAGCCCTGATGAGGACGAGCAGTTCGACGAGGATACCCGCGCCCTGCTGGGCGATGATTATCTGAAAGAGCTGAAGGCCGCCGAGGACAGCGGCGGCGAGGATGCGGAAGATGCCCCCGCTACCGGCGAAGAGGATGCCGGCGGTCGGGACGGCGAGGATGACGGTGCGGATAGCGGAGCGAATACCGGAAAGGCCGGTGCATAAGTCATGAGCGAACGGGTCGGCGAAGATATTGACGAGATCGAGGAAGCCAAGGCGCCGCTGATCGAGCATCTGATCGAGCTGCGCATGCGGCTTATCCGCTCCTTCATCGCCTTGATCATCGCCTTTGGCGTCTGTTATTTCTTTGCGGATGAGATTTACGCCTTTCTGACCCGGCCCTGGATCGCGGCGCTCGGGGACAATGCCGAAAACCGGCGGATGATCGCTACGGCCCCGCAGGAGATCTTTTTCACCTATCTGAAGATTTCCTTCTGGGCGGCCACCTTCGTTTCCTTTCCCTTCATCGCCAACCAGATCTGGAAATTCATCGCCCCCGGTCTGTACAAGAATGAGAAACAGGCTTTCCTGCCCTTTCTGATTGCATCCCCTGTGCTGTTTTTCCTTGGCGGGGCAATGGTTTATTACGTCGTCATGCCATTGGCGATGAAGTTCTTTCTCAGCTTCGAAACCGCGGGCGGCACCGGCATGCTGGCGATCGCCATCGAACCGAAGGTGAACGAATATCTGTCGCTGGTCATGAAGCTGATCTTCGCCTTCGGCCTGTGCTTCGAATTGCCGGTGGTGCTTTCGCTGATGGCACGGGTCGGGCTGGTCAGCGCCGAGGGGCTGCGGAAAAAGCGCAAATACGCCATCGTTATCGTCTTTCTGGTCGCGGCCTTCCTGACGCCGCCGGATCTGATCAGCCAGATCGGTCTGGCGATTCCGGTGCTGCTGCTCTATGAGATTTCCATTCTTTCCGCCAGCATGATCGAGAAGAAGCGCGCCGAAAGGGAAGCGGAGGAGGAGGCCTGATCCGGGCCATCCGCCGGTTCTGCCCGCGGCGTTTTTCACCGCTGCCGGGGAGGGGCAAGAATCTTTACCTGCGCCGAACCCCGGCGTATAGAAGAGCGGCATTCGTTCGGCTGAACCGCTTTTGAGGAAATCATGTTCGATATCAGGCAAATCAGGGACAACCCGGAAGCCTTCGACAAGGCCATGGCCCGCCGGGGGCTGGATCCCGTGGCGGCGCGCATTCTGGCGATGGACGAGGAAAACCGCGCCATCGTCACCGAATTGCAGGGGTTGCAGTCGCGGCGCAATGCGGCATCCCGTCAGATCGGCCAGGCCAAGGCCGCCGGCGACGAGGAGCGTGCCCGCAGCCTGATGGAGGAGGTTTCCGCCCTCAAAAGCGATATGGCGGCGCTGGAGGAAAAGCAGCGCCAGGCCGAGCAGGCGCTGAACGCCCTGCTTTCGGCCCTGCCGAACCTGCCGCAGGACGACGTGCCCGATGGCGCCGATGAGGACGAGAACGTCGAAATCCGCCGCTGGGGCGATATCCGTGATTTTCCCTTTACGCCGAAGGCGCATGAGGAAATCGGCGAAGCCCTCGGCCAGATGGATTTTCCCGCCGCCGCCCGTATCGCGGGATCGCGTTTCACGGTGCTGAAGGGCGGGCTTGCCCGCCTGGAACGGGCGCTGGCGCAATTCATGCTGGACGTGCAGACGGGCGCACATGGTTATCTGGAAGTCTCTCCGCCCTATCTGGTGCGCGACGAGTCCCTCTTCGGCACCGGCCAGCTGCCCAAATTCGCCGAGGACCTGTTCAGGACCACCGATGACCGCTGGCTGATCCCGACGGCGGAAGTGCCGCTGACCAATCTGGTCCGCGAGCAGATCGTGGCGGCCGAGGACCTGCCCATGCGCTTCACCGCCCTGACGCCTTGTTTCCGTTCCGAAGCCGGTGCCGCGGGCAAGGATACGCGCGGCATGTTCCGCCAGCATCAGTTCAGCAAGGTCGAGATGGTTTCCATCACCACGCCGGAAGAATCGGCGGCGGAACTGGAGCGCATGACCGCCTGCGCGGAGGAGATTCTCAAACGTCTGAACCTGCCGTTCCGCACCGTGGCGCTATGCACGGGCGATCTGGGTTTTTCGGCCCGCAAGACCTATGATGTCGAAGTCTGGCTGCCGGCGCAGAACCGCTATCGGGAGATTTCCTCCTGCTCGGTCTGCGGCGATTTTCAGGCGCGGCGGATGAAGGCGCGTTTCCGCGCCGCCGGCGAGAAGCAAACCCGTTTCGTTCATACGCTCAACGGCTCGGGACTGGCGGTCGGCCGTGCCCTGGTCGCCGTGCTGGAAAATTATCAGAACGGGGACGGCTCGGTCACGGTGCCCGAAGCGCTGCGCCCGTACATGAACGGCGCCGAACGCATAGGCTGAGGAATAAAGGGGAGGGGACGGCGTTGCGCATACTGATCTGCAATGACGATGGCATTTACGGCCGGGGGCTGACGGTGCTGGAGGAGATCGCTCACGAATTGAGCGACGATGTCTGGACCGTGGTGCCGGACCGTGAACAGAGCGGCGCCTCCCATTCCCTCACATTGACCGAACCCCTGCGCGTGCGCCGGGCGGGGGAGCGGCGCTTTGCCGTCAAGGGCACGCCGACCGACTGCGTCATGCTGGCGGTCAACGAACTGATCGAGGGCAAGCGCCCTGATATCGTGCTCTCCGGCATCAATCGCGGCGGCAATCTCGGCGACGATGTGACCTATTCGGGCACCATTGCCGCGGCCATGGAAGGGCTGATGCTGAAAATCCCCTCCATCGCGCTGAGCCAGTGCTTTCGCAATGGCGAAAAGGTCAGATGGGAAGTGGCCCGCCGTCATGGCCCGCAGTTGCTGAAAACCCTGATCGGGCGGGGCTGGCCCGCGGAGACGCTGCTCAATATCAATTTTCCCGATGTCGATGCCGATGCGGTCGCCGGTATCGAGGTTTGTCATCAGGGCCAGCGCGACGTCACCGATCTGATCATCGACAAGCGCATCGATGCCCGCGGCGTTCCCTATTACTGGATCGGTTTCCGCCGCGATATTCATGTGCCGGAGCCGGATACGGATCTGGGGGTCGTCAAGCGCGGGGCGATTGCGGTGACGCCGCTGAAGCTCGATCTCACCCGTTACGAGGCCATGGACGCGCTGGCCGACACGGTGAAGGGGATTGCGACGGCGAAGGGGAATTGAGAAGGGTGAACGATCCGACGCGCAAAATCCGCCTGCTGATGGAACTGCGCCGTCAGGGAATTTCCGATACGGCGGTGCTGGGGGCGATGGAGCGCGTTCCCCGCGAAGCCTTCGTCGAGAAATCCTTCGCCGATCAGGCCTATGAGAACATCGCCCTGCCGATCATGCAGGGTCAGACCATTTCCCAGCCCTATATTGTCGCCTATATGACCCAGGCCCTGCGCCCCGACCCCAGGGTGAAGGTGCTGGAGATCGGTACCGGCTCCGGCTATCAGACGGCGGTGCTGGCCCGGCTTTTCCGCCGTGTCTATACCATCGAACGCTTCCGCAGCCTGTCCGAAACCGCGGCCGAACGACTGGAACAGATGAAATTGCGCAATATCACCGCCCGCACCGGCGACGGTTATCTGGGCTGGCCCGAACAGGCCCCCTTTGCCCGTATCATCGCCACGGCCGCTGCCGCCGATATACCGGAAACCCTGATCGATCAACTGGATGAGGGCGGCATTCTGGTGCTGCCGGTGGGCGAACGCAGCGACGATCAGGAAATTCTGCGTGTGACCAAACTGCCTTACGATGTGCGCATCGAACGCTTGATCAAAGTCCGTTTCGTGCCCATGGTAAAAGGAACGGTGGATTAGGATCCGCCCCTGCGGATCCGGTCTTTTGCAAATTTGTTCTGGGCATATCCCCGGGAGGGACAAGGAGGCATGGGCAAAGGGTTTCCTTTCAGGCTGGCGGGATTGCTGTCGCTGTCGCTGCTTGCCGCCTGTGCCCGCACGCTGCCGGCGCCGGTCGTCTACAAGGACAATCCCCCCGGACCGACCCGTCCGGCCGCCGCGCCCGTCGTTGAACCCCGCACCGCCCATACCCCGCCGTCGCCAGGTTTTTCCCGGGATACGCCGCCCCGGCGGCATGCCGTTTCCTCACGGGCCGCACCGGCGGCCACACCTGCTTCGGAAGCGGCTTATCGCATTATCACCGTTCGCCCGCGCGATACCCTTTTCGGCCTGGGGCGACGTTACGGCACCGGTGCGGCAGCCATTGTCCAGGCCAACGGGCTGCGCCCGCCCTACCGTCTGGTGCCGGGGCAGAAGCTGCGCATTCCGCTGCTGCGCCGTCATGTCGTTGCCCGGGGAGAAACCCTGTATGGCATATCGCGGCGCTATGGCACCGATGTCTATGCCATTGCCCGCCTCAACGGGCTGGGCGAACCTTATCGCCTGCGTCCGGGCCAGGTGCTGAAACTGCCGGCCCCCCGTGAAAAAACAATCGCCCCGGCCAGGGTGGCAAAGCCGCCGGTCCTGGCGCAGAAGGCCAAGCCTTCCGCCGCGCCGGTACGGGCGAAACCGAACCCCTCGTCGCCGGGGGGCGGGCGGACGGCCTTCATCTGGCCGGTGCACGGCAAGGTGATTTCCCGTTTCGGGCCGAAGGCCAATGGCCGCCAGAACGACGGCATCAATATCGCCATCAGGCGCAACGAGAAGATCCGCGCCGTCGCCCCCGGCACCGTGGTCTATGCCGGCAACGAACTGAAGGGATTCGGCAATCTGGTGCTGATCCGCCATCGTGGCGGCTACACATCGGCCTATGCCCACAATGCCCGATTGCTGGTGCGCCGTGGCGACAAGATCGCCCAGGGGCAGGTGATCGCGCTTGGCGGTTCCTCCGGCAGCGTTACCCGCCCCCAGCTTCATTTCGAAATCCGCAAGGGCCGCAAGGCGATCAATCCGCTGATCGTGCTGAAGCGGGCCGCCGCCCGGCCCATGGGATAGCGGCCTTCAGGCGGCGCCGTGCAGATCGGTGCCGGTTTCCCCCGCCAGATCGACGATGAACTGCCAGGCGACGCGCCCGGAGCGCGAGCCGCGCGTGACGGCCCATTCATTGGCCCGGGCCTTCAGCGTTTCATCGTCGATATCGATACCGAAATGGCGCGCATAGCCACGCACCATATCCAGGTAATCGTCCTGCGAGCAATTGTGAAAGCCGAGCCACAAGCCGAAGCGGTCGGAAAGGGAGACCTTTTCCTCGACCACTTCGGCCGGGTTGATGGCGGTGGAGCGTTCGTTTTCCATCATGTCGCGGGGCATCAGGT
>JALXAG010000253.1 GCA_026992315.1 Sneathiellales bacterium
ACGGTTGTGACGGGGCGTGTCGAGCGCGGGATCATCAAGGTTGGCGACGAGGTTGAGATTGTCGGCATCCGGGAGACGCAGAAGACGACGTGCACGGGTGTCGAGATGTTCCGGAAGCTTCTGGATCAGGGTCAGGCCGGTGACAATGTGGGCGTTCTTCTGCGCGGCATTGGCCGTGACGAGGTTGAGCGCGGTCAGGTTCTGGCGCAGCCCGGTTCGATCACGCCGCATACGAAGTTCAAGGCGGAGGCCTATATTCTGACGAAGGACGAGGGTGGGCGTCATACGCCGTTTTTCTCGAACTATCGTCCTCAGTTTTACTTCCGGACGACGGATGTTACGGGTCTGATCACGCTTCCCGAGGGTGTGGAGATGGTGATGCCCGGCGACAACATTGCGATGGAGGTAGAGCTGATCAGCCCGATCGCCATGGATGAGGGGCTGCGCTTCGCCATCCGCGAGGGCGGGCGCACCGTCGGCGCCGGTGTCGTATCCTCCATCATCGAATAATTGGGTTTGCCGCGATCCGGGCCCCGGCCGCGGGGCCCGGATATCAATAGGGTAAGATCATGGAAAAGCAGAATATCCGGATCCGACTGAAAGCTTTCGATCACCGGGTGCTGGATCAGTCGACAAGCGAGATTGTCAGTACGGCACAGCGTACGGGCGCCCAGGTGCGCGGCCCGATTCCGCTGCCGACGCGGATCGAGAAGTTCACGGTTCTGCGTTCGCCGCATATCGACAAGAAATCGCGCGAACAGTTTGAAATTCGCACCCATAAGCGTCTGCTGGATATTATCGATCCGACCCCGCAGACGGTGGATGCATTGATGAAGCTCGATCTCGCCGCCGGCGTAGATGTCGAGATCAAGCTCTAAGGGAGTTCATGTGATGCGTACGGGACTGATTGCCCAGAAACTCGGCATGACCCGGATTTTCGACGAGGACGGCACGCATGTCCCGGTGACCGTTCTGAAAGTCGACAATGTCCAGGTCGTCGCGCAGCGTACCGCCGAAAAGGACGGTTACGTGGCCCTGCAGCTTGGCGCCGGAAATGCCAAGGTGAAGAACGTTTCCAAGCCCATGCGCGGGCATTTCGCCAAGGCGAAGGTCGAGCCCAAGCGCAAGCTTGCGGAATTCCGCGTCAGCGAGGATGCCCTGGTCGAGGTGGGCGCCGAGCTGGTTCCCAGCCATTTCGTGCCGGGCCAGTATGTCGATGTCGTCGGCATCAGCATCGGCAAGGGCTTTGCCGGTGCCATGAAGCGCCATAATTTCGGCGGTCTGCGGGCCTCGCACGGCGTTTCGATTTCGCATCGTTCCCACGGTTCCACCGGCCAGTGCCAGGATCCGGGCCGTGTCTTCAAGGGCAAGAAGATGGCCGGTCACATGGGCTCGCGCCGGGTGACGGTTCAGAATTTGAGAATTGCCCGCGCCGATGACGAAAACGGCCTGCTGCTGGTTCGCGGCGCCGTGCCGAGTCACAAGGGCGGGTGGGTGCTGATCTCCGATGCGGTCAAGAAAGAGCGCAGCGCAGACGCACCGTTCCCGGCGGCCATCCGCGCCGCCAAGGACGAGGTCGCAGAGTCCGCCGAGGAGACCACGACCCCGGAAGAGAAGGGTGAATAACCGATGAAAGCCGAGGTTATCAAACTGGATAACAAAAAGGCCGGTAGCATCGAGCTTGCGGACGAGGTCTTCGGGCTTGAACCGCGTGTGGATCTGCTGCACCGGGCTGTGCGTTATCAGCTCGCCAAACGGCGTGCAGGCACGCACAAGGTGAAGACGCGCAGCGAGGTCAGCGGCACGACCCGCAAGCCTTTCAAGCAGAAGGGCACCGGTCGCGCCCGTCAGGGCAGCACGCGTGTTCCGCAATTCCGCGGCGGTGGGGTGGCCTTCGGTCCCGTGGTGCGGGATCACAGCCACAAGCTGCCGAAGAAGGTGCGCAAGCTGGCTCTGAAGACGGCGCTGTCGGCCAAGGCCGCCGATGGCAAGCTGGTCATTCTCGACGAGGCCAAGCTGCCGGAACGCAAGACCCGCGCCCTGAAGGATGCCGCCGCCAAGCTCGGCTGGAATTCGGTGCTGGTCATCGACGGGCCGGAGGTGGATGAGAATTTCGCCGGCGCCGCCGCCAATCTGCCGCTTTTCGACGTGCTGCCGCAGCAGGGTGCGAACGTTTATGACATTCTGCGCCGTGATGTTCTGGTGCTGACCAAGGCCGCTGTCGAACATCTGGAGGCTCGCCTCAAATGATCACTGAAAAACACTACAACGTGATTTTGTCGCCGGTGATTACCGAGAAATCGACCCTGATTTCCGAGCATAATCAGGTGGCGTTCAAAGTGGCCATCGACGCGACGAAGGCCGATATCAAATCGGCTGTGGAGGCCCTGTTCAAGGTCAAGGTGACCGGGGTCAACACGATGCGCGTCAAGGGCAAGGTGAAGCGTTTCCGGGGGCATCTCGGCAAGCGTTCCGACTGGAAAAAAGCGATCGTGACGCTGGCCGAGGGCCAGTCGATCGATGTGACGACGGGGGTCTGAGACGATGGCGCTGAAGAATTTCAAACCCACGACTCCCTCCCAGCGCGGTCTGATCCTGGTCGATCGTTCCGGGCTGTACAAGGGCAAGCCGGTCAAAACCCTGACCGAGGGGCTGACCAAGAAGGGCGGGCGCAACAATACCGGTCGCATCACGGCACGCCGCCGTGGCGGCGGACACAAGCGCACCTATCGCATCATCGATTTCAAGCGCCGTAAATTCGGTGTGCCCGCGGTGGTGGAGCGGATCGAATACGATCCCAACCGTTCGGCCTTTATCGCCCTGGTCAAATACGAGGATGGCGAGCTGTCCTATATTCTGGCCCCGCAGCGCCTCAATGTCGGCGACAAGATCGAATCGGGCGAAAACGTCGATATCCGCCCCGGCAATGCCATGCCGATGAAGAACATTCCTGTCGGCACCATCATCCACAATGTGGAGATGAAGCCGGGCAAGGGCGGGCAGATCGCCCGTTCCGCGGGCACTTATGTGCAGCTCATCGGCAAGGATTCCGGTTATGCCCAGCTTCGCCTGGCTTCCGGCGAGCAGCGCATGGTGCGCGCCGAATGCATGGCGACGGTGGGGGCGGTGTCCAATCCGGATAACGCCAACATCAAGCTCGGCAAGGCCGGGCGCAAGCGCTGGCTCGGCAAGCGTCCGTCGGTGCGTGGCGTGGCCATGAACCCGGTCGATCATCCCCATGGCGGCGGCGAAGGCCGCACCTCCGGCGGTCGTCATCCGGTGACCCCGTGGGGCAAGCCCACCAAGGGGGCGCGGACCCGCCGCAACAAGGCGACCGACAAATACATCATGCGCCGGCGCTCAGCCAGCCGCCGCTAGTAACTGACCCAAGAGAGGAAGGAGCACGATCGTGGCTCGTTCGGTATGGAAAGGCCCCTTTGTTGATGCCTATCTGCTGAAAAAGGCAGAGGCGGCTCAATCTTCGGGGCGCAAGGAAGTAATCAAGACCTGGTCGCGTCGTTCGACCATTCTGCCGCAGTTCGTCGGTCTGACGTTCGGCGTCTACAATGGTCAGAAATTCGTGCCTGTTCTGGTGACCGAGGATATGGTCGGTCATAAATTCGGCGAATTCTCACCGACGCGGACCTATTACGGCCACGCCGCCGACAAGAAGGCGCGGAGGAGATAGTCGATATGGGCAAGAGCAAGACAGAACGCCGCCTGGCCGATAACGAGGCGCTGGCCGTGGGCCGCAATATCCGCGTCAGCCCGCAGAAGCTGAATCTGGTCGCGCAGATGATCCGCGGCAAGAATGCCGAGCAGGCGCTGAACGTGCTGACCTTTTCCAAGCGCCGCATCGCCAACGATGTGCGCAAGGTGTTGCAGTCGGCCATTGCCAATGCGGAAAACAACCATCAGCTCGATGTCGATCAGCTTTATGTCAAGGAAGCCAGCGTCGGCAAGGGCATGGTCATGAAGCGCTGGCGTCCCCGCGCCCGCGGGCGTGTCGGCAAAATCCTGAAGCCGTTTTCGCAGATTCGCATCGTCGTTGCCGAACGTGAGGAGGCCGAGTAATGGGTCAGAAAGTCAATCCGATCGGCCTGCGCGTCGGTATCAACCGCACCTGGGATTCCCGCTGGTATGCCGACGGGCAGGAATACGGTTCGCTGCTGCATGAGGATATCGCGATCCGCGATTATCTCGAAAGCAAGCTGGCCAATGCCGGTATTTCCAAGGTGGTGATCGAGCGTCCGGCCAAGAAGGCGCGGGTGACGATCCACACCGCCCGTCCCGGCGTTGTCATCGGCAAGAAGGGCGCGGATATCGAAAAGCTGCGCGCCAAGGTCGCGACGATGACCAATTCGGATGTTCACATCAATATCGTCGAGATCCGCAAGCCCGAGATCGACGCCCGCCTGGTGGCCGAGAACATCGCCCAGCAGCTTGAGCGCCGTGTAGCCTTCCGCCGTGCCATGAAGCGGGCCGTTCAGTCGGCCATGCGTCTGGGCGCCGAAGGCATCCGCATCAATTGCGGCGGCCGTCTGGGCGGTGCCGAGATCGCGCGCACCGAATGGTACCGCGAGGGTCGGGTGCCGTTGCATACGCTTCGTGCCGATATCGATTACGCCACGGCCACGGCACATACCGCCTACGGCACCTGTGGCATCAAGGTTTGGATCTACAAGGGCGACATCATGGCCCACGATCCCATGGCGCAGGAGAAGCGTCTGAGCGAACAACAGGTCCAGAAACGGTCCTGATAGTTTAGGAGTATCGAGATGCTTCAGCCCAAGAGAACGAAATTCCGCAAGGCCCACAAGGGCCGTATTCACGGGAAGGCCAAGGGCGGCACGACGCTGAATTTCGGCTCCTACGGCCTCAAGGCCCTGGAACCGGAACGGATTACCGCCCGTCAGATCGAAGCGGCGCGTCGTGCCATGACCCGTCACATGAAGCGTGCCGGCCGTGTCTGGATCCGCATCTTTCCCGATGTGCCGGTATCCAGCAAGCCCGCCGAAGTGCGCATGGGTAAGGGCAAGGGCTCGCCGGAATACTGGGTGTGCCGTGTGAAGCCCGGCCGCATCATGTTCGAAATCGACGGCGTCAGCGCCGAAGTCGCCCGCGGGGCCTTCGAACGTGCCGCCGCCAAACTGCCGATCAAGACCCGCGTCGTGGCGCGGGCCGGAGAATAGGTACAGCCATGAAGGCGGAAGAAATCAGAGCGAAAAGCGACGACGAGCTGAAGGAACAGCTCCTCTCGCTGAAGAAAGAGCAGTTTAACCTGCGCTTCCAGCAATCCACCGGGCAGTTGGAAAACACCGCCCGTGTGCGCACGGTGCGCCGGGGTATCGCCCGGATCAAGACCGAACTGCGCCACCGCAGGGACAAGGAGTAGACAATGCCCAAGCGCATTCTTCAGGGTGTCGTGACCAGCAGCACGAATGACAAGACCGTCGTCGTGTCTGTCGAGCGGCGAGTGATGCATCCGATTTACAAGAAGTTCATCCGTAAATCGAAGAAGTATCATGCCCATGATGAAAACAACCGCTGCGCGGTTGGGGACACGGTGCGCATTCGTGAATGTCGGCCGGTTTCCAAGCTGAAGCGGTGGGAAGTCATCGAAGAGCAGGCCTAGGCGGTCTGCAGAATAGAGGAATACGACAATGATTCAGATGCAAACCAACCTGGACGTTGCCGACAATTCTGGCGCTCGCCGGGTGCAGTGCATCAAGGTGCTGGGCGGATCCAAACGCATGATTGCCGGCGTTGGCGATATCATCGTTGTGTCCGTGAAGGAGGCCATTCCCCGTGGCCGCGTCAAGAAGGGCGACGTTCATCAGGCCGTGATCGTGCGTACGGCGAAGGAGATCCGCCGCAAGGACGGCACCGTGATCCGCTTCGACCGCAATGCCGCCGTGCTGATCAACAAGCAGGGCGAGCCGATCGGTACGCGTATTTTCGGCCCCGTGACCCGTGAGCTGCGTTCGCGCGGCCATATGAAGATCATTTCTCTCGCGCCGGAGGTTCTCTGAGCCATGGCTGAAAAATTCAAGATCAAGAAGGGCGACAAGGTCGTCGTCCTGACGGGCAAGGACCGGGGCCGCAAGGGCGAGGTTCTCTCCGTGAACCGCAAGGAACGGCGTGCCATCGTCAGCGGTGTGAACATCGTCAAGCGTCATCAGCGTCCGACCGCGAATGCCCAGGGCGGCATCATCGAGAAGGAAGCCCCGATCCATCTGTCCAATCTGGCGATCGAGGATCCGAAGGATGGCAAGCCGACCCGTGTCGGCTACAAGGTCCTGGATGATGGCCGTAAGGTACGCTTCGCCAAACGTTCCGGCGAAGTGATTGATCTGTAAGGATGGGGACCATCATGTCTGCACCACGTTTGCAAGAACGCTATGAGAAGGATGTTCTCCCCGCGTTGATGAAGCAGTTCGATATCAAGAATGTCCATGCTGCTCCGAAGCTGGAGAAGATCGTCGTGAACATGGGCGTCGGCGAGGCCGTCGGCGATTCCAAGAAGATCCAGGCGGCCCTGAACGACATGGCGGCGATCACGGGCCAGAAGCCGGTGATCACCCGGGCGCGCAAGTCGATCGCGAACTTCAAGGTTCGCGAGGGCATGCCGCTTGGCGTCAAGGTAACGCTGCGCCGCAATCAGATGTACGAATTTCTCGACCGTCTGATCACGATCGCCCTGCCGCGCGTGCGTGACTTCCGCGGCCTTTCCGGCAAGAGCTTCGACGGCCGCGGCAATTATGCCATGGGTCTGAAAGAGCAGATCGTTTTCCCGGAAATCGACTACGATCAGGTCGATGAGATCCGGGGCATGGATATCGTCATCTGCACCAGCGCGGATAACGATGAACAGGCCAAGGCCCTGCTGGCCGGCCTTAACATGCCGTTCGCAAATTGAGCTGGCGGTAAGGCCAGAGGGAGAAACAGATGGCAAAGAAGAGTGCTATTGAAAAGAACAAGCGGCGGCAGCGTCTCGTCGCCCGGTATGCCCGCAAGCGTGCCGAGCTCGCCGCGATTGTTCAGAACAAGGAAATCGCGGCCGAAGAGCGTTTCGTCGCCGCGATGAAGCTGGCGGAACTGCCGCGCAATTCCTCGAAAACCCGCATCCGTAACCGGTGCGAAGTGACGGGGCGCCCGCGCGGTTATTACCGCAAACTGAAGATGTCGCGTATTGCCCTGCGGGAACTGGCCTCCAACGGTCAGATTCCCGGTATGGTCAAGTCGAGTTGGTGAGGGAGAATAGGATATGGCTCTGAGCGATCCCTTGGGGGATATGCTAACGCGTATCCGGAACGGCCAGCGGGCAGGCAAGACGGTTGTCGTTTCTCCCGCTTCGAAGCTTCGGGCGCGCGTGCTGGACGTGCTGCAGCGGGAAGGATATATCCGCGGCTACACGCAGAAGGAAATCAAGGCCGGTATTTCCGAGCTGACGATTGAACTGAAATATCACGAAGGCGATCCCGTCATCAGCCGGATCCAGCGCGTCTCGAAACCGGGGCGGCGGGTTTATTCCGGTGTCAAGGATCTGCCGAAGGTTCACAACGGGCTGGGGATTTCCATCCTGTCGACGCCGCGCGGCGTGCTCTCCGATGCGGAAGCGCGCAGCGAGAACGTCGGCGGCGAAGTTCTCTGCCAGGTATTCTAGGAACGGTCCCATGTCACGAATCGGAAAAAATCCCGTGGCGGTCCCCAACGGGGTCGAGGTCAAACTCGATGGGCAGGACCTGACGGTAAAAGGCAAGAACGGCGTTCTCTCGATGACCTATGTCGATGTGATCGAGGCCGTTTACGAAGATAACCAGATCGTCGTCCGCCCCCGTGACGACAGCCGCGAAGGCCGGATCATGTGGGGCATGCAGCGCACGCTGACGCAGAATCTGGTTACGGGCGTCAGCGAGGGCTTCACGGTCGAACTGGAAATCAACGGCGTCGGTTACCGTGCCGCGGTCCAGGGCCGTGAGGTGGTGCTGCAGCTCGGTTACAGCCATGAGATCCGCCATCCCATTCCCGATGGGGTCGAGGTCAAGTGCGAGAAGCCGACCTCGATCAAGATCAGCGGCGCCGACAAGCAGCTTGTCGGTCAGTGCGCAGCGGAAATCCGGGCCTATCGCCCGCCGGAGCCCTTCAAGGGCAAGGGCGTGAAATATGCCCATGAAACGATCTTCCGCAAGGAAGGCAAGAAGAAGTAAGGGGCTGGTATGAGCAACACGACAAAGATGCTTGCGGCACGGCGCAAGGCGCGTACCCGCAATCAGATCCGCAAGGTGGCCAATGGCCGCCCGCGTCTGTCGGTTTTCCGTTCGTCGAAGCACATCTATGCCCAGATCATCGATGATGCCGCCGGGCGTACGCTGGCTGCCGCCTCGTCGCTGGATGCGGATCTGCGCAAGAAGCTGAAAAACGGTGCCGATGTGGCGGCCGCAACCGAGGTTGGCAAGCTGGTGGCCGAACGGGCCAAGGCGGCCGGCGTCGAAGCGGTTGTTTTCGATCGCGGCGCTTATCGTTATCATGGCCGGGTCAAGGCCCTTGCCGATGCAGCCCGCGAAAGCGGCCTGTCGTTCTAGGAGAGAGAGGAATTATGCAGCGTCAAGATTTTGATCGCTCCGAAAACGAGCTGGTCGACAAGCTGGTTCACATCAACCGCGTGGCCAAGGTGGTCAAGGGCGGTCGCCGCTTCGGTTTTGCCGCGCTGGTGGTCGTCGGTGATCAGAAGGGTCGCGTCGGTTTCGGCACGGGCAAGGCCCGGGAAGTCCCCGAAGCCATCCGCAAGGCCACGGAAGCCGCCAAGCGTGCGATGATTCGCGTGCCGCTGCGTGAGGGGCGCACCCTGCATCATGACGTTACCGGCCGTCACGGGGCGGGCAAGGTGGTGCTGCGTGCGGCGCCTCCCGGCACCGGAATCATTGCCGGCGGTCCGATGCGCGCCGTGTTCGAAACCCTCGGCGTGCAGGATGTGGTGACCAAATCCGTCGGATCGTCCAACCCGCACAACATGATCAAGGCGACGATCGATGCCCTGAAGAATTGCGCTTCTCCGCGCCAGATTGCCGCCAAGCGCGGCAAGAAGGTCAGCGAAATCGTCGGGCGGCGCGATTCCTCCCCGGTGAAGGAGCAGGCTGATGGCTAAGGCAAAGAAGAAAACCATCCGGGTAACCCAGATCGGCAGCCCGATCGGCCGCAAGAAGGATCAGCGCGCAACGCTGATCGGTCTGGGCCTGAACAAGATGAACCGCACCGTGGATCTGGAGGATACCCCTGCCGTGCAGGGCATGATTCGCAAGGTCCAGCATCTGGTCAAGGTCGTCGACGCGGGCTGATGCCGCGCGCCCTGGAAATGAGGATTGAGAAATGCGTTTGAACGAACTCCGCGATAATGACGGCGCGGTCAGGGAACGGACCCGCGTCGGCCGCGGCATCGGTTCCGGCAAGGGCAAGACCGGCGGGCGGGGCCAGAAGGGCCAGAAATCCCGCTCCGGTGTTGCCATCAAGGGGTTCGAGGGCGGTCAGATGCCCTTGCACCGCCGTCTGCCGAAGCGCGGCTTCAACAATATTTTCCGCAAGCACTACAATGCGGTGAATATCGGCCGTCTGCAGGCAGCGATCGATGCCGGTAA
The DNA here is from genome assembly GCA_026992315.1 of Sneathiellales bacterium. GTDB lineage: Bacteria > Pseudomonadota > Alphaproteobacteria > Minwuiales > Minwuiaceae > JALXAG01. The sequence goes on from JALXAG010000253.1 coordinate 9,636, forward strand.
GCTCGATACCAAGGAAACGATCACGCTGGATGTCCTGCGCAATGCCGGCGTCATCACCCGTCCGCGCGATGGCGTGCGCCTGCTGGCCAAGGGCGAGCTCTCCGCCAAGCTGACCATCGAGGTCGACGGGGCCTCGAAGGCGGCCGTCGCCGCGGTCGAAAAGGCCGGTGGCAAGGTGATCGTCAAGGAAGTCAAGGAAGAGGCCGCCGCCGAATAAGGCGGCGGTCCCTGTTTTCGCTACTGGGGCGGTAAGCCCGGGAGAATGGCATGGCGTCAGCCGCTGAACAGCTTGCTGCAAATCTGAATTTTGGGGCATTTGCCAAGGCCGAGGAACTGAAGAAGCGCATCTGGTTCACGCTGGGTGTGCTGATCGTCTATCGGCTCGGTACCTATATCCCCCTGCCCGGAATCGATCCGCAGGTGCTGAAGGATATCTTCTCCCAGGCACAGGGCGGTATCCTGGACATGTTCAATGTCTTCTCCGGCGGTGCCCTGCAGCGGATGACGATCTTTGCCCTGAATGTGATGCCGTATATTTCGGCATCGATCATCATTCAGCTGATGACGACGGTGGTTCCCACCCTCGAGCAGCTGAAGAAGGAAGGCGAACAGGGCCGCAAGAAGATCAATCAGTATACCCGTCTGCTGACCGTGGTTCTGTGTATTTTCCAGTCCTACGGCATTGCCGTCGGCCTCGAAGGCATGACCAGCAGTGCCGGTGCGGCGGTCGACAATCCGGGCCTGTTCTTCCGTGCCTCCGTGGTGATCACGCTGACCGGCGGCACCATGTTCCTGATGTGGCTGGGCGAGCAGATCACGGCACGCGGCATCGGTAACGGCGTTTCTCTGATCATTTTTGCCGGCATCGTCGCGCAGTTGCCGCAGGCGCTGTTATCGACGCTGGAGCTGGGCCGGACCGGCGCGTTGAGCACCGTGGTCATTCTGGCCGTGATGGTTCTGGCGGTCGTGACCATTGCCTTCATCGTGCTGGTGGAACGGGCCCAGCGGCGCGTGCTGGTGCAATATCCGAAGCGCCAGGTCGGCAACAAGATGTTTGGCGGCGAAAGCTCGCACCTGCCCTTGAAGCTGAACACCGCCGGGGTTATTCCGCCGATCTTCGCCTCCTCCATCCTGCTGATGCCGGCAACGGTCGCCAGCTTCTCTTCCGCCCAGGGCGGCAGCGAATGGCTGACCACGGTCACGGCGCTTCTCGGGCGCGGCCAGCCGCTCTATATGCTGCTTTATGCCGCCGGTATCGTTTTCTTCAGCTTTTTCTATACGGCCATCGTCTTCAATCCGCAGGAAACCGCGGACAATCTGAAGCGCAACGGCGGTTTCATTCCCGGCATTCGCCCCGGTCAGCGCACGGCCGAATATTTCGACCACATCCTGACCCGGCTGACGGTGATCGGCGCCGCCTATCTGGTCGCGGTGTCGCTTCTGCCGGAAGTTCTGATCAGTCAGTTCGCGGTGCCGTTCTATTTCGGCGGAACGTCGTTGCTGATCGTCGTCAATGTGACCATGGATACGGTGGCGCAGATTCAGAGCCATCTGCTGGCCCATCAGTATGAGGGGCTGATCAAGAAGTCCAAGCTCCGCGGCAGCAAGGGGAGGAAGAAACGTTGAATATCATTCTGCTCGGCCCTCCCGGCGCGGGTAAGGGGACTCAGGCGAAGATTCTCGAACGCAAATACGGCATGATCCAGCTTTCCACCGGCGACATGCTGCGGGCGGCGGTGGCGGCGGGCACCCCGCTGGGCAGGAAGGTCAAGGAGCTGATGGACAGCGGCGGCCTGGTTTCGGACGATATCATGATTTCGCTGATTGGCGAGCGCATCAGTCAGCCCGATTGTGCCAGGGGCTGCATTCTCGACGGTTTCCCGCGCACCACGGCCCAGGCCGAGGCGTTGGACAAGATGCTGGCCGAGCGGGGGCTGAAGATCGATCATGTGATCGAGATGAAGGTGGATGAAGACGCCTTGGTCAAACGCATTACCGGCCGCTATACTTGCGCCAAATGTGGCGAAGGATATCATGACGAGTTCAAGCGCCCGAAAAAGGAAGGCGTTTGCGATGTCTGCGGTTCTACGGAATTTGTCCGCCGTCCCGATGACAACCCGGAAACGGTGAAAGCCCGTCTGGCGGCCTATCGGGAACAGACAGCGCCTATTCTGCCGTTCTATCGGGAGAAGGGCATTTTGAGGACAGTCGACGGCATGGCCTCCATGGAGGAGGTTTCCCGTCAGATAGAAGCGGTGCTGAACGGTAACTGACCGTAAGGGCATCTGGATAGTTGACTATTGCGGTAACGCCCCTATACTCGCGCGCCTGCGAAAGGCGAGGCGGGTTCATGGGTGTTGCCTGAGCCGGTTTTAAGGAGAACAAGCGTGGCGCGAATAGCTGGTGTGAACATACCGACGAATAAGCGGGCAGTGATCGGGCTGACCTATATTCACGGTATCGGGCCGAAGTCGGCCCGGGATATCTGCGCGAAGGTCGGCATTGCCGATGACCGACGGGTCAGCGATCTGAGCGATGCCGAAGTCATTCAGATCCGTGAAGTGATCGAAAAGGAATATCTGGTCGAGGGCGATCTTCGCCGTGAAGTGGCCATGAACATCAAGCGGCTGATGGATCTGGGGTGCTATCGCGGCCTGCGTCATCGCCGTGGTCTGCCGGTGCGCGGTCAGCGTACGCATACCAATGCCCGCACCCGCAAGGGCAAGGCTAAACCCATCGCCGGCAAGAAGAAATAGCACTCGCATAGGGGTCAGCAATGGCACGTGACAAGACGCGCGTTCGTCGTCGTGAACGCAAGAACATTACCGCCGGTGTTGCGCATGTGAATGCGACATTCAACAACACCATGATCACCATTTCCGATGCGCAGGGCAATGCCATCGCCTGGTCGTCGGCCGGCGCCATGGGCTTCAAGGGTTCGCGCAAATCGACGCCCTATGCCGCGCAGATGGCGGCCGAGGATGCCGGGCGCAAGGCGCAGGAACATGGTGTCAAGACCCTGGAAGTGAACGTCAAGGGGCCGGGTTCGGGGCGCGAATCCGCGCTGCGCGCCCTGCAGGCGGTCGGGTTCACGATCACGTCGATTCGCGATGTGACGCCGATTCCGCACAACGGTTGCCGCCCGCCGAAACGCCGCCGCGTCTGAGCGGGATTTCGCGTTATCCTTGATGATGCCGCCTGCGGGCGGCATACGGAAAAGACAGAAAGCAGAGGTCAGGGTCGTGATCCAGAAAAATTGGAAGGAACTGATCAAGCCGAACAAGCTGGTTGTCGAGCCCGGGGTGGACCCGGCCCGGCAGGCCACCTTCATCGCGGAGCCTCTGGCCCGCGGCTTCGGCTTGACGCTTGGCAATGCGCTGCGGCGCATTCTGCTGTCCAGCCTTCAGGGCGGTGCGGTGACGGCCATCCATATCGATGGTGTCCTGCATGAATTCTCGTCCATTCCCGGTGTCCGCGAGGATGTGACGGATATCGTGCTGAACGTGAAATCCCTGGCGGTGCGTGTGCATGCCGACGGCCCGCGCAAGATGCATCTGCGCGCCGAAGGGCTGGGGCCGGTGACGGCGGGGCAGATCGAATGCGGGCACGATATCGAGATCCTCAACCCGGACCTGGTGCTGATGCATCTGGATGAGGGTGCTTCCATCAACATGGAACTGACGGTCAATACCGGCAAGGGCTATGTTCCCGCCTCCGAAAACCGGCCCGAGGATGCGCCGATCGGTCTTATTCCGGTCGATGCCCTCTACAGTCCGGTGGTGCGCGCCGCCTACAGGGTGGAAAGCGCCCGTGAAGGCCAGGTGCTGGACTATGACAGCCTGATTCTGGAAGTCGAAACCGATGGCACCGTCTCGCCCGAGGATGCGCTGGCCTTCGCCGCGCGCATCATGCAGGATCAGCTTCAGCTCTTCATCAATTTCGAAGAGCCGGTCGAGGAATCGCAGCCCGAGGATTCCGAGGAACCCGCCTTCAACCGCAATCTGCTGCGCAAGGTGGACGAGCTGGAACTGTCGGTGCGTTCGGCCAACTGCCTGAAGAACGACAATATCGTTTACATTGGCGATCTCATTCAGAAGACCGAGGCGGAAATGCTGCGGACGCCGAATTTCGGCCGCAAGTCGCTGAACGAGATCAAGGAAGTGCTGGCCCAGATGGGGCTGCATCTCGGTATGGATGTACCGGGATGGCCGCCGGAAAACATCGAGGACCTGGCAAAGAAACTGGAAGATCAGTATTAAGGGTTCCGCATAGGCGGATCAGGAGCTTGGATTATGCGTCATCGCAAAAGTGGGCGGAAACTCAACCGCGACAGTGCCAACCGGCGTGCCTTATTCCGCAGTCAGGCGGTCGCGCTGCTGAAGCACGAACAGATCAAAACGACCCTGCCGAAGGCGAAGGAATTGCGGCCCATTGTCGAGCGTTTGATCACGCTGGGCAAAAAGGGCGGGCTGCATAACCGCCGCCAGGCGCTGGCCTATCTGCCGGAAAAGGCGATTGTCGATAAGTTGTTCGATACTCTGGCCGAACGCTACAAGGAACGCCAGGGCGGCTATACCCGTATCATCCGCGCCGGCTTCCGTTATGGCGATGCCGCGCCGATGGCTGTGATCGAACTGGTGGACCGCGATCCCGATGCCAAGGGCACCGATGCGGGGCCGACGGCCGAGGAGAGCGAGGACGAGGCTGAAGAAGCCGCGTAAACGCCTTTTTTGGATGTATCATGCAAAGCAGCCCCGGCGCAGGACGGGGCTGCTTTTTGCTTTGTAAATCAGGGCCGAAGGGATGGACGATCATGCAGGAACGGGCGATGGCTGAGAAGGCCGGGTACAGGCAGGGGGCATGTCGGTCAGGGGCAGGCCGCCGGATGGGATATCTTGTCATTCTGATGCTGCTGGCGGGGTTTGTCTCTTCCGCCCAGGCCCAGGCCATTCGCATCGTTCCCGAATCGCGTGAGGAAATCCGTCTTTCCTTCGCCCCCCTGGTCAAGCAGGCGGCGCCTGCGGTGGTCAACATCTATACGCGCAAGCTGGTGCAGACGCGAAGCTCGCCGCTGTTCGACGATCCGTTCTTTCGCCGTTTTTTCGGCCGTGAATTCCCTTTCGGGCAGAAACGCCAGAAGGTGCAGAATGCGCTGGGTTCCGGCGTGATTGTCCGCGCCAATGGCCTGATCGTCACCAATAATCACGTCATCGCCGGGGCGGACTCGATCCGCGTGGTACTGAACGACAAGCGGGAATACGATGCGCGCGTCGTTCTTGCCGATGAAAAGACCGATCTGGCAGTGCTGCGCATCGACACCAAGGGCCGCAGGCTGCCGGTACTGCGTTTTGCGGCCATGGACGATCTGCAGGTCGGCGATGTGGTGATCGCCATCGGCAATCCGTTCGGTGTCGGGCAAACCGTGACCATGGGCATTATTTCGGCCCTGTCGCGCAGCAATGTCTTTCGCGGCGGCGTGCAATCCTTCATCCAGACCGATGCGGCGATCAATCCGGGCAATTCCGGCGGCGCCTTGCTGACGCTGGACGGCAAGCTGGCGGGCATCAATACGGCCATTTTCTCCAAAAGCGGCGGGTCGATCGGTATCGGTTTCGCCATTCCGGCGGATCTGGTCGCCTCGGTCGTGCGCAGCGCCGAACAGGGCGGCAAGGTCGTGCGGCCGTGGTTCGGGGCTTCGGGCCAGTCGGTGACGCTCGATCTGGCCGAGGGGCTGGGCCTGAAACGGCCGGTCGGGGTATTGCTGAGCGATATCTATCCCGGCGGTCCGGCGGACAAGGCCGGGCTGCGTTCGGGCGATGTGGTGGTCGAAATCAACGGCCATGCAGTGCAGGAACCGAACGACCTGCGTTTCCGTATCGCCACCCTGGCCGTCGGCGGTTATGCGGATCTGGTCTATTACCGCGACGGACGCAAGCGCAAGACACGCATTGCCCTGCGTGCGGCACCGGAAATTCCGCCGCGCAACGATACCCGGATTAGCGGGCGCAACCCGCTTGAAGGGGCGGTGGCGGCCAATCTGTCGCCTGCGGTGACACAGGAACTGGAACTTCCCTATGGTCAGAAAGGGGTGATTCTGCTGGAGATCGCCCGTGGCAGCACCGCGGCACGGCTGGGATTCCGCCCGGGCGACATCGTTCTGGAACTGAACGGCACGCGTATCGATCGCGTCGATACATTGCTGACGGCGTTGCGTCGGGCACAGGGCAACTGGCGTTTCCGCATTCAGCGCAAGGGCCGGATCCTCAGACGCAGTTTCCGGTCGTAATGGCGGATCTGTTTTCAGACGGTGACACAGCCACGGGCGGCGGCGAAGAGCACCGCCCGCTGGCCGACAGGCTGCGCCCTGCCAGCCTGGACGAGGTGCTGGGGCAGGACCATCTCCTCTGCGGCGACGGCCCGCTGGCACGGCTGAGGGCGACAGGACGGATCGGATCGCTGATCCTGTGGGGGCCGCCGGGCACGGGGAAGACGACGATCGCCCGCCTCCTTGCCCGGGAGGTGGGCATGGAATTCGAGCAGCTTTCGGCCGTTTTCGCCGGTATTGCCGATGTGCGCAAGGTGATCGACCGTGCGGCCCGGCGGGCGCAGGCGGGGCAGAAAACCCTGCTGTTCGTCGACGAGATTCATCGTTTCAACCGTTCCCAGCAGGACGGATTTCTGCCCTTTGTCGAGGATGGCACCATCGTTCTGATCGGGGCGACGACGGAAAACCCTTCTTTCGAGGTCAATGGCGCCCTGCTGTCGCGTTGTCAGGTTCTGCCGCTGAAGGCACTGGACGAGGCATCGCTTCTGGCCCTGCTGAAACGGGCCGAGGATCTTACCGGAACGACCCTGCCGCTGGATGAGGACGGCCGCCGCACCCTGGTGGCCATGGCGGACGGGGACGGGCGTTATCTGCTCAACATGGCAGAGGAACTGTTCGCCCTGCCGGAAGGGGATATCGTCCCGGCCGACCGTCTGGGCACGGTGTTGCAGCGCCGCGCCCCGCTTTACGACAAGGGGCAGGAGGCCCATTACAACCTGATCAGTGCCCTGCACAAGGCCCTGCGCGGTTCCGATACCGATGCGGCGCTGTATTGGCTGGCCCGGATGCTGGCGGGCGGGGAGGATCCGCGCTATATCCTGCGGCGCATGATCCGCTTTGCCTCCGAAGATATCGGCCTGGCCGATCCTCAGGCACTGCAGCAGGCGATTCTGGCCCGCGACGCCTATGAGTTCATCGGTTCGCCCGAAGGGGATCTGGCGCTGGCGCAATGTGCGATCTATCTGGCCACGGCGCCCAAATCGAACGCCGCCTATACGGCGTTCAAGAAGGCGATGCGTTCGGCGCGAAAACATGGATCGCTACCGCCGCCGATGCATGCGGTCAATGCGCCGACAAGGATGATGAAGGATCTGGGCTACGGTAAGGGCTATGTCTATGACCACGATATCGAGCAGGGCAGTGCCGGGCTGAACTATTTTCCGGAAGAGATGGCGCGGGAAAACTATTACCGGCCGCAGGAACGGGGTTTCGAACGCGAGATCGCCAAGCGCCTGGCCTATTGGCAGCGCATTCGCGATGTCCGCGCCGGCGGGAAGGACGAACGATAGGACATGGCTCAGAGCAGTCAGTATGAAATCGGCGAAGATGAAGCCGGGCAGCGCCTCGACAGGTGGATCAGGCGGCGTTTCCCTCATCTGACGCAGGGATGGATACAGAAACGCCTGCGGCGCAAGGATATCCGCGTCGATAATCGCCGGGCGGAAGCCGCGCAACGGCTGGAGGCCGGGCAGGTGGTGCGCATGCCGCCCCTGCCCCGGGAGGAGGGTGAGCGTCCGCCCGCTGCACAGCCTTCCCGGGGGCCGGACCGGCAGGATCTTGCCCTGCTGCAATCGATGATTCTGCATCAGGACGAACAGGTGATCGTGCTCAACAAGCCTCACGGGCTGGCGGTGCAGGGCGGCAGCGGACAGAAGCGCCATCTGGACGGTCTGCTCGAAGGGCTGAAGGGCCGATATCCCGAAAAGCCGCGCCTGACCCACCGTCTGGACCGGGATACATCGGGGGTGCTGCTGCTGGCGCGCAGCCGTGCGGCGGCGGATTTTCTGACCCGTGCCTTCCGTGAAAAACAGGTGCTGAAGATCTATTGGGCGCTGGCGGCCGGCTGGCCGGAAATTCAGCAGGGCACGATCGACCTGCCTTTGCGCAAGGCGCCGGGGCGAGGCGGCGAGCGGGTCGTCGTCGATTACGATATGGGCAAGAAGGCGATCAGCGATTATGCGGTGATCGATCATGCCGGGCGGCGGGTGTCGTGGCTGGCCCTGTCACCGCGGACGGGGCGGACGCATCAGCTTCGCGTTCATTGTGCCGCCATTGGCCATCCCATACTGGGCGATGGCAAATACGGTCAGCGCGGCGACCTGACCGGGTCGCTGGTGGCGCGCAGGCTGCATCTGCATGCGCGGGCGCTGGATTTCCCCCATCCCGGCGGCGGCCGGCGGCGCATCGTGGCGCCGTTGCCGGCACATATGGAGGAAAGCTTTGCCCGGCTGGGCTTCGATGCCGGCGAACAGGACGATCCCTTCGCCGTTTTCGATCCCGAAGGCGGCGTGGCGGTGCGATGACGGGGTCGGTTCTGCGCCTAACCACGCCCCCGGTAGGGGGCAACGCCCTGATCGGGCAGCCACAACCCTTCGGGCGGTTCGCCGCTTTGATAGAACACGTCGATGGGGATGCCGCCGCGCGGATACCAATAGCCGCCGATGCGCAGCCAGCGCGGGGCCATGGCCTGTTCCAGACGGCGGGCGATGGCGACGGTGCAATCCTCGTGAAAGGCGCCGTGATTGCGGAAGGAACCGAGAAACAGTTTCAGGGACTTGCTTTCGACCAGCCTTTCATCGGGCACGTAATCGATGACCAGATGAGCGAAATCCGGCTGGCCGGTGATCGGGCACAAAGAAGTGAATTCCGGGCAGGTGAAGCGCACCAGATAGGTGACACCGGCCTGGGGGTTGGGCACGGTTTCCAGATTGGCTTCTTCGGGGCTTTGCGGCAGGGGCGTGTTCTGGCCGAGCTGGGTAAGCTGTTCTTCATGCATGGGACGGATCCTGATCGTGAGTACCGTACAGGGATATCGCAGCCATGAAGGAAGATAAAGTGCGATTGGCGGTTTTCGACTGTGACGGCACGCTGGTGGACAGTCAGCACCTGATCCATGCGGCGATGGAAAGCGCTTTCGCCGCCTTTGCGCTGGAGCCGCCGTCGCGGTGCGCGGTGCGTGGCGTTGTCGGCCTGTCGCTGGCAGAGGCAGTGGCGCGCCTGTTGCCGGAAGGTTCCGGTATTTGTGCCGGGGATGTGGTGGCGGTTTATCGCGATGCCTTTTTCCGCCTGCGCCAGTCGCCCGAAATGGCGGAACCCCTTTACCCCGGCGCGCGGGAGGCGTTGGCGGAACTGCGCGGGCAAGGCTATCTGCTGGGCGTGGCAACGGGAAAGTCGATGCGCGGGCTGCGGGCTTTGCTGGAACGGCTGGGGATGGAGGATTGGTTCATCACGCTGCAGACGCCGGATTTCAATCCCGGCAAACCCCATCCCGCGATGTTGCTGGCGGCGATGGAGGATTGCGGCGCCGCCCCTTGCGATACGGTCATGATCGGCGATACCAGCTTCGATATGGATATGGCCGCCGCCGCCCGCGTAGCGGGAATCGGGGTCGGCTGGGGATATCATGACGTTGACGAACTGGCGGCGGCCCGGGTGCTTGTGCACAGCTTCGATGCGCTTCCCGCCACGATAGACAGGATTTTGAACGGCAGATGAAACGGTTTTACAAACAGGCAGCCGCCGGAATGCATCCGGACGGTTACGGTGTGTTTCTCGACGGGCGGCCGATCAGGACGCCGGCCAAACGGCATATGATCCTGCCTTCCGAGGCATTGGCGGCGGCGATTGCCGATGAATGGATGGCACAGGAGGAAAAGGTCGATCCCGCGACGATGCCGATGATGCGCCTTGCCGCCACGGCCATCGACCGCGTCGGCCCGCAGCGCGATCATGTGATCGGCGAAATCGCCGCCTATGGCGGTTCCGATCTGCTGTGTTACCGTGCCGAATACCCGGATGCGCTGATCATGCGTCAGGCAGCGGACTGGGACCCGCTTCTGTCCTGGTGCGAGGAGTGTTTCGGCGCCCGGCTGGCGGTGACATCGGGGATCGTTCATATTCCTCAGGACGATGCGGCGCTGGCGGCATTGCGCGATGCGGTCGCCGCCTGCGACGATTTCACGCTTTCGGCCCTGCATGCCCTGGTCGGGGCGAGCGGATCCCTGATTCTGGGGCTGGCGGTTCTGCACGGGCGGATGGAGGCCGGCGCGGCCTTTGCCGCCAGTCAGATCGACGAGGATTTCCAGCGTGAGCAATGGGGCGAGGACAAGGAGGCCCTGGAGCGCCGGGCGCGCCTGCAGGCCAGTATGGAGGACGCCGCGCGTTTTCTGATCCTTCTGAGGAATGACAGGCCTGCGGCCTGAGCCTTTATTCTGCGACGAAGGGTCACGCGCAAAGATGCAATCTGGCCTGATTGCGCCAATAGTGATATGCAGGGCGCGGCGCATCCGCCGGGCTCTGCGGTGTCGGACAGGCGGGTGTGGTTGCGCGTATGGCGGGCAGGCGGGGGATGCCCGGAACATGGCGGTTTCGGCCACCGGCCCAGACAGGTGAGGGTATAATGGAAAACATCATCAGACAGCTCGAAGCGAAACGTGCAGAAGCCCGGGCAGGCGGCGGCCAGCGCCGGATAGATGCCCAGCATGCCAAGGGTAAGCTGACGGCCCGCGAACGGATCGAACTGCTGCTTGATGAAGGTTCCTTCGAGGAATGGGACATGTTTGTCGAACATCGATGCGTCGATTTCGGCATGGAGGATCAGAAAGTCGCCGGCGATGGTGTCGTAACCGGCTACGGCACCATCAACGGCCGTCTGGTGTTCGTTTTCAGCCAGGATTTCACCGTGTTTGGCGGTTCCCTGTCCGAGATGCATGCCCGGAAGATCTGCAAGATCATGGACAAGGCGATGCAGGTCGGCGCCCCGGTGATCGGGCTGAACGATTCCGGCGGTGCGCGCATTCAGGAAGGCATCGACAGCCTGGCCGGCTATGCCGAGGTGTTTCAGCGCAATGTCCTGGCCTCGGGCGTGGTGCCGCAGATTTCGCTCATCATGGGGCCATGCGCGGGCGGCGCGGTTTATTCCCCGGCGATGACCGATTTCATTTTCATGGTCAAGGACAGCTCCTATATGTTCGTGACCGGCCCTGACGTGGTCAAGACCGTTACCCAGGAGGTGGTGACGCAGGAAGAGCTGGGCGGGGCGATCACCCACACGACCAAATCCTCCGTTGCCGATCTGGCCTTCGAGAACGATGTCGAGGCTTTGTTGCAGACCCGTCGTTTCATGGATTTCCTGCCTGCCTCCAACCGCGAACGGCCGCCGCACCGCCCGACGGAAGATCCCGTGGAGCGCACCGAACCTTCGCTGGATACCCTGGTGCCGGCAAATCCGAACAAGCCTTACGACATGCTGGAACTGATCGAAAAGATTGCCGATGAAGGCGATTTTTTCGAAATCCAGCCCGGCTTCGCCAAGAATATTCTGACCGGGTTCATTCGTATCGGCGGTGATCCCGTCGGCGTGGTTGCCAATCAGCCGATGGTTCTGGCCGGTTGTCTGGATATCGATTCCAGCCGCAAGGCCGCGCGTTTCGTGCGTTTCTGCGATTGCTTCAATATTCCGATCGTCACCTTCGTCGATGTGCCGGGCTTTCTGCCGGGTACGGCGCAGGAATATGGCGGCATCATCAAGCATGGTGCCAAGCTGCTGTTTGCCTATGCCGAGGCGACGGTGCCGAAAATCACCGTCATTACCCGCAAGGCCTATGGCGGGGCCTATGACGTGATGAGTTCGAAACATCTGCGCGGCGATGTCAATTACGCCTGGCCATCGGCGGAAATTGCCGTGATGGGGCCCAAGGGGGCGGTGGAGATCATTTTCCGCGCCGATATCGGCGATACGGAAAAGATGGAAGCGCGGACCGAGGAGTATCGCAAGAAATTCGCCAATCCCTTTATCGCCGGACATCGCGGCTTCATCGACGATGTGATCATGCCGCACAACACCCGTTACCGGATCGCCCGTTCCCTGAAACTGCTGCGCGAAAAGGATCAGGAAAACCCCTGGAAAAAGCACGACAACCTGCCGCTTTAGGCCGGGTTGCCAGGGATATGTGGGACAGCGTGATCGAAGGGGTTTTGTAAAATGTTCAAAAAGATACTGATTGCCAACCGCGGTGAAATCGCCTGCCGGATCATCAAATCCGCCCACGCCATGGGCATCGAGACCGTTGCCGTTTATTCCGATGCCGATGACGGGGCCCTGCATATGCGCATGGCTGACGAGGCCGTGCATATCGGGGGGGCTGCGGCCGCCGAATCCTATCTGCTGGCGGATCGTATCATTGAAGCCTGTCGCAGCACCGGGGCCGATGCGGTGCATCCCGGTTTCGGGTTTCTCTCGGAAAACGCCGCCTTTGTCGAAAGCCTGAAGGCGGCGGGGATTGCCTTTATCGGCCCCGACACCAAGGCCATCGCCGCGATGGGCGATAAGATCGAATCCAAAAAACTGGCCGAGGCCGCGGGCGTCAACACCGTGCCGGGCCATACCGGTGCCATCGCCGATGCGGATGAGGCCGTGCGCATTTCCCGTGAAATCGGCTATCCGGTGATGATCAAGGCCTCCGCCGGCGGCGGCGGCAAGGGCATGCGTGTCGCCTATGACGACGATGAGGCGCGCGAGGGCTTCACCTCTGCCGTTAACGAGGCGCGCTCCTCCTTTGGCGACGATCGCGTGTTTATCGAAAAATTCATCGAGGAACCGCGCCATATCGAAATTCAGGTGCTGGGCGACAAGCACGGCAACTGCATCTATCTGGGCGAACGCGAATGTTCCATTCAACGCCGTCACCAGAAGGTGATCGAAGAGGCGCCCAGCCCCTTTATCGATGAACAGACCCGCCGCGCAATGGGCGAACAGGCGGTGCGTCTGGCCGCGGCGGTGGATTATTCCTCGGCCGGGACGGTGGAATTCATCGTCGACGGGCAGCGCAATTTCTATTTCTTGGAAATGAACACCCGCCTGCAGGTGGAACATCCGGTCACCGAATACATTACCGGCATCGATCTGGTGGAGCAGATGATCCGCGTCGCGGCGGGCGAGGCATTGTCGATCGCTCAGGAGGATGTGCGCCTGACCGGCTGGGCGGTCGAAAGCCGTGTCTATGCCGAGGATCCCTATCGCGGTTTTCTGCCTTCGACCGGACGGCTGAGCCGCTTCCGCCCCCCGGCGGAAGGCAAGAATGTCCGCATCGATACCGGGGTCGAGGAAGGTTCGGAAATCAGCATGTTCTACGATCCGATGATTGCCAAGCTGATCACCTATGGCGGGGATCGTGCCGAGGCCCTGACCCGGATGGAGGATGCGCTGAACAGCTTCGATATCGATGGCATCGCCCATAATATCGATTTTCTCAATGCCGTTATCCGTCATCCGCGTTTTCGCGAAGGGCGTCTGTCGACCAACTTCATTGCCGAGGAATATCCCGACGGCTTCCAGGGGGCGCCGCTTGAGAAGGCGGAACAAAGCGCCCTTGTGGTTCTGATGGCGCATATCGATGCCGCTGAGCGGCGCCGGGCGCGACTGATCGAGGGCCAGGCAATGCCCCGGCCGTTGCCCGCGCGCGATGAGCGGGTTGTGCTGTGCGGCGACGAGCGCTTTGACGTGGCGATAGAACATGACGGTGCCGTCATTGCCCTTGACGGCAAGCACTTCGCGGTCAGAAGCGATTACAAGCCGGGCGGGCGGCTGGTTCAGGCCGATATCGGCGACCGGCATATGGTGGTCAAGCTGCGCAGAAAGGGCAGCGGATACAGTCTCAATTACGGCGGGGCGACGCTCGAAGGTGCCGTCTATTCCCCCCGCGGGGCCGAACTGGCGGCGCTGATGCCCTATAAGGCCCCGCCGGACATGTCGAAATTCCTGCTTTGTCCGATGCCGGGTCTGGTCGTTTCCATCGCCGTCGAAGTCGGTGAAGCGGTCAAGGCCGGGCAGGTGCTGGCCGTGGTCGAAGCGATGAAGATGGAAAATGTCCTGCGCGCCGAGCAGGAAGGTACGGTCAAGGCCATTCGTGCCGCGGCGGGCGACAGCCTGGGTGTCGATGATGTGATCATCGAATTCGAGTAAGCCGCGACATGGCCGGGCCGATCTGCAGAAGGGTGCTGGTATCGGGGCGGGTTCAGGGTGTTTTCTATCGTGGCTGGACCTGCCGGGAGGCCGAGAAGCTGGGCGTGTCGGGCTGGGTGCGCAATCTGCGCGACGGGCGGGTGGAAGCCCTTCTCTGCGGCAGGGAGGAGGCTGTTACCGCCCTCCTTGCCCGCATGAATGACGGCCCGCCGGCGGCACGGGTGGATTCCGTTTCGGTTGAGGAAGAGCCTCTGCCCGATCGGACGGACGGGCCGTTACAGGGCTTCACGCAGAAGCCGACCTTGTGAGCGTTTTCCGGGGTCTGAGCGGCTGATCGAGCGTGAAGGGGCAATGCTGCTGTAATGCCCGGTCGAGGCGCGTCATATCGGCATCCCGTCCCAACGCCGCCAGCGATGTGACGCCATGTTCGCGGATGCCGCAGGGCACGATGCCGGCATAATGGTTCAGGTCGGGATCGGCGTTCAGGGACAGGCCGTGAAAACTGACCCAGCGGCGGATGCGGATGCCGATGGCGGCGATCTTGTCGTCATGGCCGTCCCCGCGGGGCACCCAGACGCCGACGCGGCCCTGCCTGATGGTGGCGTCGATATCGTATTCGGCTTTCAGCGTGGCGATGACCCAGTTTTCCAGTGCCTGAACGAAGGCGCGGATGTCCTTTCCGCGCCTGGCCAGATCGAGCATGACATAAACGATCCGCTGCCCCGGGCCGTGATATGTGTATTCGCCGCCCCGGCCAGCCTTGTATACGGGAAAGCGCGGGTCGAGCAGGTCGTCGCTTCTGGCGGATGTTCCGGCGGTATAAAGCGGCGGATGTTCAAGCAGCCAGATGCATTCGCGCATGCTGCCGTCAATGATGCCGCTGACCCGTTCCTCCATGAAGGACAGGGCTTCTTCATAAGGGACGGGATCTGGCGAATACCGCCATTCGATGGAGGGTACCGTCATGATGCCATGCCTTCATATCGTGCAGATCCGAAAAGCGGGATCCGTAAAGCCGGTGCGTGGCGTTCCTGCAATCAGGCATGCCGGGATGGAGCCAAACATTACGCCTTGCATAAAAACAGCTTTTCATAGCACCGTTATCGGCGATGGCAAAGCCTGTGAAAGCCACCGATCATGAGCAGATAACCGGCAATGGAGAGGTTTGCATCGTATGCTGGCTTGCGAGTGCGTCAGTTCGCCAGCTTGTCGGGTTTGCTTATTGACCCTCGGTTTGTTCGCTGTCCCACAGCCCCTTGCCGCCGCGTTGCTGCGGTGTCGTCAGATCGCCTGCGGCTGGCTGGATACCGTTGAGGCGTTCGATTTCCTCCGGGCTGAGGATGTCTTCGGCATCCGGTGCCGCCATTTCCGTGAGCGGCTGGGAGGCCGGAGTCGAAATACTCTTGTCTTCGCCGAGGAGGGCGGTGATCAGCGATGAGGACTGATCCGCGATAATGTAACCAAGAGCGAAAATGCCGATCCAGCCAGAAATGGCCAGGGCCAGCCATGAAATCAGGGCGCGCCGCCGGGACAAGCGCTCCTTGTGGCTGTGTTCAGATGTCGATCCGGAAGACGGGGGTTTCATTTTGCCGCTTTTTCTCTGTCCGTTCCTGTTATTTTTCTCTGTCCGTTCCTGTTAAAGGTGCTCTCAGTTCGGTAGGCACTCCAACAGACTGTGTTTGAAGGTGTTTTGGCCTTTTCGGGCTTCTTCCCCGTATCAAGCCGATTTCTGGATCGCCCTCTACAGGATATAGTGTTTCTTACGCGGTTAACAAAGTCCTAACCGGGCTGCGATACAAAAGCCTGATGCCTGGTCGGGATATTGAAAAAAGGGCGGGGCCGTTATGTCAGCTCCGCCCTTTCTGTTGCTCAGGCCCGTCTTTCAGGCAAGTGTCAAGAATTCCGACGCCGGCGGGCGAGACCAAGACCCAGCAGGCCGAGGCCGATCAGGCCCAGAGAGGCCGGTTCCGGGACATTCTGCGGACCGCCGGTAGTCAGGTTGACGCGGACGACGAAGTCGTTGAAATCCTGATCGGGACCAGTCAAGGGCAGGTCTTCCCAGAACAGCAGGAATTCCAGCGGGTCGGCCTTGTTGCGGAAGGTCAGCAGGTGGTCCAGACCATCGCTGTTCAGGCTCTTCTTGCTGTACCAGGTGTCACCCACATAACCCGGCGTGTCCAGATAGAAGGTGAACGGATCGAAGCTCGGTACGAAGACCTGGGCACCGATGCTGTCCTTATTCAGGATAAAGGTCTTGTTGTTGCCGGCGGCGTCAGCAAAACCCATGGAGTTGTTGTAAGCGGCGA
Source organism: Sneathiellales bacterium (assembly GCA_026992315.1). Taxonomy (GTDB): domain Bacteria; phylum Pseudomonadota; class Alphaproteobacteria; order Minwuiales; family Minwuiaceae; genus JALXAG01. The sequence continues at coordinate 26,230 of JALXAG010000253.1, forward strand.
GCTTCACTTCAAAGGTTGCGGAACCCGCGCCGCTCCACAGGCTGTCATTACCGCCGATGAAGGTCCAGTCGGCTGTCGTCTCGCCAACCAGGCCCAGCAGGCCGCTGGCCGTCCAGGCCGCCTTGGCCTTGTCGGCCGAAGCAAAGGAAACCGCAAGGGCCCCGATGCTGGCGATCGTTGCGATCATCAAACGTTTGAACATGGCATTCGCCTCCCGATCAGTGTTTCCCGAAGGAAACGGTAAATGAATAAACATCTGTGCGGCTACAACAGGTATCCCATCTCTTCAGTCTGCCTGCTGAGAAAACCGGCCCAGACCGAAATCTTTTAAGTGCTAAACCGCATCTGCCCTTATATATGCAATGACCGTGCCAAAAAAAATATTGTTTAAAAACAATAAGTTAAATTTCAACTATATGACATGTGTAAAGGATTTCGACAATTTTGTGAGAAATTTCTGAAATCGATAATCCGATAACATCCGCCCCCAGGTGCAGGGATTTAAAGGTTCGTTTACCAAGAGCGGGCACTATGGCTGCAAAGCCCTCTGGTTTATGCGTGGAGCATCAGCGTGTCCTCTGCCGTCGAAAATGTCGAAATCGAGATCTCCGTCGTTATCGGGGCGGCCACCATGCCGATCAATCAATTGCTGAAAATGGGCCGCGGCGCCGTGATCGAACTGGCGGCAACGGTCGAGGATCATGCCTGGATCTATGCCAATGACCGCCTGATCGCCCGGGGGGAGGTCGTGGTCACCGGCGATAATGTCGGCGTGTCGATCACCCGGACCTATAGCATAGGTGAAGAGGAATAACCGCTTCACCGGGTTCTGCCCGGTTCCCGTTCTTGCGGATATATGGGTGGGGAAACGGATGATGGGTTCTGCAGGGGATTCTTTGGGCTTGATGCCCTGTTGTGAATTTGCTATTCCCCCGTTCGCGTCTTTCGCGGTCGTGGCGGAATTGGTAGACGCGCAGCGTTGAGGTCGCTGTGGGAGAGATCCCGTGGAAGTTCGAGTCTTCTCGACCGCACCAGAATTCGACTGAAGGCCCCGTGGCAGCCACGGGGCCTTTATTCAATTATATCCGTTTGCATTGTTCAGATCCCCTGAATGCCGGCTCGTTGCCGTAATGCCGGAAGCGTCTGCCCCTTACGCAGCGTTTTCCGCGCCTGGCGGGGAATTTTCCCGTTTATGTGCTGGCATGCGCCGGGAGGGCATATTATCTATACCAGTCCGTGCGGATCGGTCTCGTGGTAAGGCAGGGTATTGATAAGATGGCTGAAGATCTCGATGAAATGGCGCTGGAGTATCATCGCTGTCCCACACCGGGCAAGCTGAAGATCACGCCGACGAAAAAGATGGCGAACCAGCGCGATCTGGCGCTGGCCTATTCGCCGGGCGTTGCCGCTGCCAGCAATGCCATTGCCGCCGATGAGCGCGAAGCGGCATCGCTGACGGCGCGGGGCAATCTCGTCGGGGTGATCAGCAACGGCACCGCCGTGCTGGGGCTGGGGGCCATCGGGCCGCTGGCGGCCAAGCCGGTGATGGAAGGCAAGGCCGTTCTGTTCAAGAAATTCGCCGATATCGACGTTTTCGATATCGAGGTCAACGAAACCGATCCCGACCGCCTGGTCGACATCGTCGCGGCGCTGGAGCCGACCTTCGGCGGCATCAATCTGGAGGATATCAAGGCGCCGGAATGTTTCATTGTCGAGCAGAAATGCCGCGAACGCATGTCCATTCCCGTCTTTCACGACGATCAGCACGGTACGGCGATCTGCGTGGCGGCGGCAATCTACAATGCCCTGAAGCTGGTGAACAAGGACCCGGCGAAGGTGCGGCTGGTCTGTTCCGGCGCCGGGGCGGCGGCGCTCGCCTGTCTCGATCTTCTGGTCAGCCTGGGACTGGATAAGCGCAATATCACCGTCTGCGACATTCATGGCGTGATCTATGCCGGACGTACCGTGGAGATGGATCCCTACAAGGCGCGCTATGCCGTAAAGACGGAACACCGCACCCTGGCCGAGGCGATCGTCGGGGCGGATATCTTTCTCGGCCTGTCGGCGCCGGGCGTGCTGAGCGAGGAAATGGTCGCGACCATGGTCGAGGATCCGATCATCATGGCCCTGGCCAATCCGACGCCTGAGATCATGCCGGAGCTGGCCCGCAAGGCCCGTCCCAACGCGATCATCGCCACCGGCCGTTCCGATTATCCCAATCAGGTGAACAACGTCCTGTGCTTTCCCTTTCTTTTCCGCGGGGCGCTGGATGTCGGTGCCACCACCATCAATGAGGAAATGAAGCTGGCCTGCGTCAAGGCCATCGCCAGCCTGGCGATGCAGGAGCCTTCCGATATCGTGGCCAAGGCGTATGGCGATGTGAATCTCAGCTTCGGCCCCGATTACCTGATACCGAAACCGTTCGATCCGCGCCTCATTCTCGAAATCGCGCCCGCCGTGGCCCGGGCAGCGATGGATTCAGGCGTCGCCACCCGCCCGATCGAGGATTTCGAGGCCTATCGCGAGCGGTTGGACCAGTTCGTCTACCGCACCGGTTTCGCCATGAAGCATATTTTCGACCGGGCCCGCGCCAATCCGATGCGCGTCGCCTATGCCGATGGCGAGGAGGAGCGGGTTCTGCGCGCGGTGCAGATCGTGGTCGATGACGGTCTGGCCCGGCCGATCCTGATCGGACGGCGCGCCGTGGTCGAAAGCCGTATCGCCAGATTCGGCCTGCGCCTGCGTATCGATGAGGATTTCGAGCTTGTCGATCCCGATGACGATCCGCGCTATCACGAATACTGGACCGGCTATCACGCGCTGATGGAGCGCAAGGGCATCACCCCCGATGCCGCCCGCTATCTGGTGCGCACCAACAGCACCGTTATCGGTGCGATGATGGTCTATCGCAAGGAGGCCGATGCCCTGATCTGTGGCCTTGTCGGGCGCTATGAAAAGCATCTGGAGCGTATTCGCGGCATCCTCGGCCTGCGCGAAGGGGTGCGTCTGCCGGCGGCGATGCAGATGCTGGTTCTGCCAAGCGGTACCTTCTTCATGGCCGATACCCATGTTTCCTACGATCCCTCCGCCGACGAACTGGCGGATACGACCCTGCTGGCGGCAGAGGAAATGCGTCGCTTCGGCGTGGAGCCCCGGGTTGCGCTGCTGTCGCATTCCAATTTCGGTTCTTCGAAATATCCCTCGGCCGAGAAAATGCGCCAGGTCTACCGGCTGGTGAAGGAGCGGGCGCCCGATCTGCTGATCGAAGGCGAGATGAAAGGCGATGTCGCCGTATCCAGGGTGCTGCGCGAGCGCATTTTTCCCAACACGGTGCTGAAGGAAAATGCGAACCTGCTGATTCTGCCTAACCTGGATGCGGGCAATATCGCCTTCAATCTGGTGAAGGAATTGAGCGACGGCATGTCGGTCGGGCCGATATTGATGGGGATGGCACAGGCGGCGCATATCGTGACCCCGGCGATTTCCGTGCGTGGCATGGTCAATATGACGGCGGTGGCCGCCGTCGATGCGCAGGACCGGGCCCGGCTGCAACAGGAAGAAACACAGCGCTGACCGCCCGTGGCGGCAGGCAGAGGAAGAGGCAGGTTTATTTGGAAAACAATCAGGCAACCCCCGACGAGACGGAACCGAACCGTCCCCTGACGCCGGAGACGATCCGTGCCGTGCGCGATGCCCTGGCCGAACGCGACTGGGCACGGGTGCGCTCCCTGTGCGAGCCATTGCATGCCGCCGATCTGGCGGATCTGGTGCATCAGCTGTCGAGTGCGGAGCGCGAAGCCTTTGTCGAGGCGTTCGGCGGTCAGCTCGATCCGGAAATGCTCATCGATCTGGATGAGACCGTCCGCGACGAAATCATCGCCCTGATGGAGCCCGGCGAGGTTGCCGCCGCCGTGTCCGAACTGGATACGGACGATGCCGTCTATCTGCTGGAGGATCTGGAGCCCGAAGAGCGCGAAGCGGTTCTCGAAAGCGTGCCGGAGGAAGAGCGGGTCGCGGTCGAAAAAAGCCTGAATTACGCCGAGGATACGGCCGGGCGGCTGATGCAGCGTGATCTGATCGCGGTGCCCTCCTTCTGGACCATCGGCCATACCATCGACTATCTGCGCGAAACTGAGGACCTGCCCGACGATTTCTATGAAATCTATGTGGTCGATCCTGCCCATCACCCTATCGGCGCCGTGCCGCTCAACCGGGCCATGCGCACCAAGCGCGATGTGCCGATCAGCGACATCATGGAACGGGATATCCACATCATTCCCGCCGATATGGAGCAGGAAGAAGTCGCTTATCTGTTTCAGCAGTATGATCTGACTTCGGCGCCGGTGGTCGATAAATCGGGTCGTCTGATCGGCGTGATCATGGTCGATGATATTCTCGATGTCATCGAGGAAGAGGCGGAAGAGGATCTGCTGGCGCTCGGCGGCGTGCAGGACGATAACTTCTACGATTCCGTCTGGAAGACGACCATGAGCCGCGCGCCGTGGCTGGCAGTCAATCTCGCTACCGCGCTGCTGGCATCGGCCGTGATCAATCTGTTCGGCGCCACCATCGAGAAGGCGGTGGCCCTGGCGGTGCTGATGCCGATCGTGGCTTCCATGGGCGGCAATGCGGGGACCCAGACCCTGACGATTGCCGTGCGCGCCCTGGCGACGAGGGAGCTGACCCCGCACAATGCCTGGCGGCTGGTAAACAAGGAAATGCTGGTCGGCTTCGGCAACGGCGTATTGATGGCGGTGCTGGTGGGTGCCGTGACCTATGTCTGGTTCGGCGATACCCGTCTGGCGCTGGTGATCGTGCTGGCAATGATCGTCAACATGATCTCGGCCGGGCTTGCCGGCATTCTCATCCCCCTGGCACTGGATCGGATGAAAATCGACCCGGCATTGGCCAGTTCGGTATTCGTGACCACGATCACCGATGTTCTGGGATTTTTCTCCTTCCTCGGCCTTGCCAGCCTGATCTTGTTCTGAAGGTCGCCTCTTCCCGGTCTTTCCGATTTCCGAAGCTCATGGCTGCTTCGCCGGGCTGTCGGCATGGCCGTGTTTCAGCCACATATCCAGGGTGGTCGCGGGCACGGTAAAGGGGAGGCGCGCTTCCGGCAGGCTGGCTTCATCGAAGTTTTCGAAAACCCGGAACAGGTCGGTAACGGGGCGCAGTTCCCTCACCATCATGGATAGGATGCGGGCAACGAAAACCGGCATTCTGGCGGGCTTTGCCGCCAATTGTCTGGCAACGGTATATTTTTCGGCGGCAGTGGCTATGGATATGGCCTCGGGTCCCAACACGGTATAAGCCCCGTTCAGTTTTCCCCCTGCCTGCAATACCTCGATGATGATTTGCACCAGATCCTGCAGGGCAAGCCAGTGAACCCGGGATTTGCCCGAACCTATCAGAGATATTCTGCCATTCCGTTCCATGCGGGGTAGTGTTTCCATGAGCCAGGAAGGGCGGAGGATGACGACTGGGGCACGCATTTGCATAAGGGCTTTCTCGGATTTGTATTTTGCCTGCCCGGCCTCGAACCATGGCGGTGCGAAGGGTGTGGACGATCCGGAGATATGGACAATTTTTCTGACACCCAGCGTCATGGCCTGCCTTGCCGCTTCAATCACGCCTGTGTGTTCGATGCGATCGAAGGAACCGGCCTGCCCGGATACGGCAATGACAAGATCGGTAATACCGGCGAATGGTTCCTGCAGAGTTTCAGGTTGCGTCAAATCGCCATCGAAAAGCTCGATGGTTGGGCTCATATCCCCGGCAAGCGTTGCGGTGTTTCTGGCAATGCCCCGAACGGTGGCTTCCGGGAAGGCTGTCTTCGCCGCCGTCAGGGTGGCCTTGCCGATCAGACCGGACGCCCCCAGAATGACGATTACGCGTTTTTTCATTTTCACTCTCGTCGTTCTTCCATAAAATGGACATATGTCCGATTAAAGCCTGTAAATGGACAAATGTCCATATAAATTTGAAAGAGAGATATACATGGCCCGTCGGGATGCTGAGGAAAACCGGCAGCGTATTCTGGCAGCCTTCGCTGCCCTGATCAGACAAAGTCCGGATAAACCGCCCAGTATGAGCGATATCGTCAAGGCGAGTGGTCTTGGTCGGGGAACCGTTTACCGTCATTTCCCGGATATAGGATCCCTTGCCTTCGCACAGCTGGACGAGGGGTATCGGGAATTGTTTTCCGCGTTCAGGGCCGATCTGAAAAATGCCGGCGCCGATCGCACGGAAGTGGCGTTCGCCGGGTTTCTGGCGCGATGCCATCGTTTTGCATCGGAAAACAAAGTCCTGCTTTTGGCGCCAGAATGCCAGAATTCAAAGGCATATGCACATGCGAAAGAGACGCTTCGCACTCTGGTGGCCGAAACTCTTTGTGCGCTGTCCGTCAATCGCCTTGAACCGGCCGATCTGACGCAATGGGCGGATGTTATCGCCCATTGTGTGGAGGCAGAGCACATCCGTTTCGGCGGAGAAGACGAACAAAGCCGGCAAAATTCAGTAACCTTGGCCCTGAAGATTCTGCGGATGGCCGTCAGCGATCGGTAGTCGTCAAAGCCGAAGGGCACGACCCGATTGCCGTTTCCGACACTTCCTGCGCGGGTTCACAGGTGTCTTTCATGCCTGAAAGGGACGTCTCTTCTACAAACACTCCCGCCCGTGCGGCGCATCGAGGTTCAGGACCGGCCCTGCGGGAACGATGCCCGAAGGATTAACGGTTTTGTGGCTGCCGTAATAATGCTTCTTGATATGATCGAAATGTACGGTTTCTGCCACGCCCGGCCATTGATACAGCTCGCGCAGATAGCCGGACAGATGCGGATAATCGGCGATGCGGCGCAGATTGCATTTGAAATGGCCGACATAGACGGCATCGAAGCGGATCAGGGTGGTGAACAGCCGCCAGTCGGCTTCGGTAACGGCATCCCCCAGAAGATAACGCCTTTCTGAGAGGCGCGCATCCAGCCAGTCCAGGGTTTCGAACAGAGGGTAAACCGCCTCTTCATAGGCCTCCTGCGTGGTTGCAAACCCCGCCTTATAGACGCCGTTGTTGACCGTATCGTAGACGCGGGCATTGATGGCATCTATTTCCGCTGCCAGTGCCTGCGGGTAGTAATCGCCTTCCCGCGCGCCGATATCATCGAAGGCATTGTTGAACATGCGGATGATTTCCGACGATTCGTTGGAGACGATGGTCCCGCGCTTCTTGTCCCACAGGACGGGAACGGTTACCCGTCCGTTGTAGCGGGGGTTGGCGGCCGTATAGACCTGGTGCAGATAGCGGGCGCCGTTGACCGTATCGGCGATGACGCCGTCGCCTTCCTCGAATGTCCAGCCCTGATCGCCCATATGCCAGTGGACCACGGACAGGGAGATCATCTTCTCCAGCCCCTTGAGCCGGCGGAAGATCAGGGTGCGGTGCGCCCAGGGGCAGGCGTGGGAAACATAAAGATGATATCTGCCGGCTTCGGCCGCGAAACCGCCTTCACCGGAGGGGCCGGGGGCGCCGTCGGGGGTGATCCAGTTGCGAAACTGCGATTGCTGGCGCCGGAAGCGGCCCTTGCTGCTTTTGGTATCGTACCATTGATCGTGCCATACGCCGTCGATGAGCAGTCCCATGGGGCTTGCCTCCGTAGTCTTGTTGTTCGGGAAAAACAGCGGGAAGGTGCCCCGGCGGCATCGGCCCGCCGGGGTGTGCGGCCGTCAGCCGTTGGGGTCGTTCGGTCCGCTGCTGGATGAGCGGTTGTCCAGCGCATAGGCGCCGGGACCGTAAGCGAAGAGAAACAGGAAGCCGCCGGCGATCGACAGATTTTTCAGGAAATGAATCATCTGGTTCTGGTCGGCGAAATTGTTGTGAAAGATAATCGCGGCAAGAATGCTGAATCCCGCCAGCGCCAGCGCCGCCAGACGGGTCTGCCAGCCGATGACGATGGCCAGCCCGCCGCCGACTTCAAGCAGAATGACCAATGGCAGCAACGCCCCGGGCACACCCTTGGATTCCATATAGCCCTGGGTGCCGGTATAACCGATGATCTTGTTGATCCCGGCCAGAATGAAGATCAGCGCGATCAGAATGCGCCCCGCCGGCGCCGCGAGTTGCTGCAGCTTTCCCTGCACTCCCTGTTCCGAAGTCATCTGTCCATCTCCCCTTTGCAGTTACAACGGGCACGGGCGATATTCCCGTGCTTGCGAAGGTAGTTTAATATTTGCGCAGGAGAGAAGTAAGAGGGAATATATAACAACATTGTGCTGGTTTGGAGAACAATCCCCATGGGTCAATTCGAGGATATGACGATTTTCATCAAGATCGTCGAGGCGGGCGGCATCAGCCGTGCCGCCGAGCAACTGGGCATCGCCAAATCCGCCGTCAGCCGCCGTTTGGGAGAGCTGGAACGTCGCCTCGGCGTTCAGTTGATGAACCGTTCCACCCGCCGCTACAGCCTGACCGAGGCCGGGCGCAATTATTATGCCCGCGCGGCGCAGATCCTTTCCGATACGGCGGAGCTGGATGCGGAAATTTCGGAAAGGCAGGGGCTTTTGCGCGGCTCCGTGCGCATGTCGCTGCCTTTGTCCTTCGGGTTGCAGCATCTGGCCCCGGCCATTCTGGATTTCGTTTGCCAGCATCCGGATCTGACGGTGGATATCGACTTTTCCGACCGCCATGTCGATCTGATCGAAGAGGGGTACGATCTGGCGATCCGCATCACCGATCCGAAATCCTCGACATTGATCGCGCGCAAGCTGACCCCCATTCATTTCGTGCTTTGCGCCAGTCCGGCCTATCTCGAAAGAAGGGGGGAACCCCGGCATCCGGACGATCTGGCCGATCATGACGGGGTGTTCTATTCCAACGTGCCGGAGCGGAGCTGGACGCTGATCTCGCCGCAGGGGCGCGAATTCCAGGCCTCGCCGCATGTGCGGATGTCGGCAAGCAACGGCGATTTCCTGCGCGAGGCGGCGATTGCCGGGCTGGGGATCACCCGCTCGCCGTTGTTTCTGGTGCGCAAGGCGCTGGAGGAAGGGCGGCTGAAGACCGTGCTTGCCGATTACACCATTCCGGGGCTGAACGCCTATGCCCTCTATCCGCAGACGCGGTTTCTCTCCCGCCGGGTGCGTGCGATCATCGATATGATCGTCGATGCCTGCAGAAAATGCGCCTGAGCCGTTTTGCCGGTGATCTCAGCGCCGCCGCAGGGGACGGGTTTCGCTCATGAAGCTTTCCTCCAGCCAGTTGTGGCTGGTGGCGAAAATGCGAAACAGGGCCGCCGCCGGATTGTCGCGCCGGGCCGTCAGCAGGCCGATGTCGTGAGACATGCGCAATTCCGGGGCGGGCAGCAGCACCAGGCCGGGACGGGCCAGGCGGTCCGGCAGCAGGGTGACGCCCAGCCCGGCTGCCGCCATTTCAATCGCCTGATCGTCGCGGGTGGTGCGCATGACGATATGCGGGCGGATGTTGCGCGCATCGAACAGGCGGCGGCTGTTGCGGTAGAATTCGCAGTTGATGCGCACGATCGTCGGCAGGTCCTGAAAATCGCTGAGCGCGATTTCGCTTCGCTGGGCCAGGGGGTGGTCCGGTG
>JALXAG010000254.1 GCA_026992315.1 Sneathiellales bacterium
CTCTCCTTCAGGGCTGGGGAAAGGGCGGGCAGGCGGTTTTCCTGAGGTCGGCCCCGGCCAATGCCGTCACCGCCCTGCGGATATATGCGCACAGCCGCTGCGCCGCCGCGACCGTCTCGGCATCCGCCCGATCGCCTTCCCCGCAGGCATAGACATTACGCAGAACCGCCTCCTGCAGCAAGGCATCGCCAGGCTGTTCCAGGGCTTCCGTATAAGCGAGCAGACGACCGAGATAGCCATGGGTCATGGTCTTCACCCGCTTGGCCACACCGACATCGCCGACCCCCTGTTCGCGGATACCGCGATCCATATCGGCCAGAAACACCTTGTTCAGGGCCTCCGCCAGCTCGTCATCGCCATCGATCCTGATCTGGCGCTGCAGCAGCGTCAGATGCAGGGCCAGCAGGTCGAAACGTCCGCCCAGCGTGTCGGGAACGCGGTATTCGGTATAAAAGGCCGGATGGCGGGCATGGTCCGCAAGCGCGGCATATTGCTCGAAGGCGAGCCGCTGCAGCGGCTTCGGTCGCAGGAAATTGAAAAGAGCCATTGAATACCCACCCGGGATTTGCCAAATTCACGGACGGAGCGTCCACGCCCCATGACTTAAGCAATTGCCCTGGCCGGGTCAATCTCCGCAGCCAGTGCCACCGCCGTAAAAAGCGCGCGAACCCATGAAAGCTGCCATGCGTTTATTGTTCATTCTGCCCGTTCTCGCCCTGCTTCTCGGTGCCTGCACCCCGGTACAGGAAGTGCATGGCTATATCCCGAACGATGACGAGCTTGCGGCCCTGAAGCCGGGCAAGTTCATCAAGCGCCAGGTGGCCGAAAAGCTGGGCTCGCCCACCGCCCGATCGACATTCCCGGAATTGGAGGGGGAAACTTGGTATTACATCACCCGCCGCACGGAAAGACTGACCTTCTTCGATGAAAAGCTGATCGAACAGACCGTCGTCGCCATCGATTTCGACGACAAGGGCTTTGTCAAGGACATCCGCCGCTTCACTTCGGAAAACGGCCGCGACATCAAGCCGGTCGATCGCGAAACGCCGACACGCGGCAAGGAGCTGACCATCCTCGAACAGCTCTTTGGCAATTTCGGCCGCTTCAACAAGGACACCTTCAAGTGATCCGCCCCGGCCACCCGTTCAACTACCGGATGTCATCGCTGTCAGCACTCATTAAGAACGGCTGTTAATATTCTGTTTTTATTTGTTTTTTAACCATAGGATACTATTCTTCATATTGGGTGAAACAATATGGAGAACCCTCATGCAACTGAAAGAGCAGCTCAACGACTTCCGTCTGACCACGGCCGAAGTTCTCTATCGCTTGCCGGATCATCCCTCCCTGCTGCAGGAATTCATCTGGCAGACCATGGACAAGGCGCCGGATTTCCCCCGCATCCGCAAATTCCTGCGCTATTGGGAAGAAAATCTCGAAGGGCGCCTGCATATGGTGCGCATCTCGGCGCTCGAAGTGATATGGGAAGGCAAGTGGCGTCAGGCCCAGGGCGACTTTCGCCTGAACTGAAACACGCTGCCGGGCCAAAGCCGGCAAAAGCTTCAGCAGGCCTCGCGCGCGCCGGAGGGTAGCGGATCCGCCGCCCGAATGCGCACCGCCGGAAAGCGGGCAGTGAAGGCACCGAAGTCCCTTGCCGAAAGGCTGGCGGTGATGTCCATGCCCGTTTCATCGTTTTCGCCATGGAGCACCTCGCCCCTGCGGTGCAGCCAGGCCAGGGCCTCGCCGGCCTCCTCATGGCGCAGCCGGATCCGATAGGCACGCCGTCGCGGCGCCAGCAGCGCATCGATGTGCTGCATCAGGGCCTCGCTCCCCTCACCCGTCATCGCCGAAACGGCAAAGCTGTTTTCCTGACGCGCGATCCTGTGCAGAAGGTTTTCGCGGGCCTCTTCATCGAGCCGGTCGATCTTGTTCAGGGCTTCGATGATCGGTACGGGGCCTTCCGGCTCTATGCCCATTTCCGCCAGCACCCCCATGACATCGGCGGCCTGGGCTGCCGTATCCGGATGCGAAATGTCGCGCACATGCACGATAAGATCGGCATCCACCACCTCTTCCAGCGTCGCGCGGAAGGCCGCGACAAGCTGATGGGGCAATTCGGAAATGAATCCCACCGTATCGGCGAGAATGACCCGGCCCGTCATCGGTAATTCGATGGCACGCATGGTCGGATCCAGGGTGGCGAACAACAGATCCTCCGCCATCACTTCCGAACGGGTCATGAGATTGAACAATGTCGATTTCCCGGCATTGGTATAGCCGACCAGCGCGATGACAGGGTAAGGCGTTTTCTTGCGTTCCGCCCGATGCAGCCCCCGGGTTCTGACCACCTTTTCCAGCGCCCGGCGCAGCTTGACGATCTTCTGATCGATCAGGCGGCGGTCGAGTTCGATCTGGGATTCGCCGGGCCCGCCCAGAAAACCGGCACCGCCGCGCTGGCGTTCCAGATGGGTCCAGGAACGCACCAGACGGCTGCGCTGATAGGTCAGATGGGCCAGCTCGACCTGCAGCCGCCCTTCCCGGGTCTGGGCGCGTTCGCCGAAGATTTCGAGAATCAGCCCGGTACGGTCGATCACCTTGACGCCCAGACGGCGTTCCAGATTCCTTTGCTGCACGGGGCTGACCGCATGATCGACGATCAGCAGCCCGCAATCACGTTTTTCCAGCTCTGCCTTCAGGTCATCGAGCTTGCCGGGGCCGAACAGGGTCCCCGGGCGCAGTCGCGCAACAGGCACTGTCATGGCGCCGCCAATATCGAGCGATATCGCCCGCGCCAGTCCGACGGCCTCTTCCAGGCGCGCCCGGGAGGTGCGCCCCTGGCCTTCCTCCTCGCCACGGAGCAGGGGCAGGACGACCAGAGCCCGCCCCACGGAAGAATGCTCCGCAGATGAAGAGTTGCGATCCGCCTGTAGCTTGCCGTCGCCGTGTCTTTGCTTCAAGCGCCGTCCTGCCCCGCCGGGTCGAAAAGCTGAATGGGCTGGGTCGGCATGACGGTCGAAATCGCATGCTTGTAGACAAGCTGCACATGGCCGTCACGGCGCAGCAGCACGCTGAAATTGTCGAACCAGGTAATCACGCCCTGCAGCTTGACGCCATTGACCAGAAACACGGTTACCGGTGTCTTGTTTTTGCGAACGTAGTTGAGAAAGACGTCCTGAACGTTTTGGGGCTTATCGGAAGACATGTGGTCCCACCCATTATTGTTTGGCCGCCGCCGGCACGATGCCGGTACGGGCAGCAATTATTATGATCGGAGCATGGCATTTTCAGGGCATATCCGAATATTCCCGGATAGCCGGCAAAACGGCCATGAACCGGCGTTCTTGACCCGGATTTAACGCCAGAACCCTGATCGGGCCCGTCGCGTCCGTCCGGACAAGCTTACCCTAACAGATGTGCATGCGCGGAACAAATACAAGCCCGGCCCGATCAGAACCCGGCTGCCTTCTCCGCCTGCTCCTGCTGCATATAGGCATAATAGAGCGAGCGCAAGCGTTCGATCATTTCCAGCGGCTTGCCATTGCCGATCACCGTATCGTCCACCTGCACCACCGGCATGACAAAGGAATTGGAACTGGTCAGAAAAACGCCGCGGGCATTTTTCAGCTCTTCGACCGTAAAGGGCCGCTCGACGATCTCGATTCCCTGTTCGCGGGCCAGTTCCATGACGGCCAGGCGGGTGATCCCGCGCAGGATCAGATCATCCGCCTGGCGGGTGACGAGATTGCCGTCCTCATCGACGATCCAGGCATTGGTGGAACTGCCTTCGGTGACGAAGCCGTCTTCATCGACGAGAAAGGCTTCATAAGCGCCGGCTTCCCGCGCCGCCTGCTTGGCCAGCACATTCCACAGCAGCCCGACCGTCTTGATATCGCGGCGCAGCCAGCGCTTGTCGGGATAGGTGATGACCTTGACCCCCTTTTCCCCCTTTTCCCGGCCGATGCGGGGATCGATATGCTTCACCGTCATCACCACGGAAGGGCGGATGTTTGCGGGAAAGGCGTGATCGCGGGGGGCAACGCCGCGCGATACCTGAAAATAGACCAGGCCGTTACGCAGACGATTGCGCCGGATCATCTGATCGATCACCAGTTCGAACACCCGCCGCGACATCGGCATGGGAATGCGCAATTCCTTCAGCGAACGTTCGAGACGGGCCAGATGGCCGGTGCGGTCCACGACCCGCCCTTCGCAGACCGTCACCACCTCGTAGACGGCATCCGAAAGCTGGTAACCGCGATCCTCGATATGAACACAGGCATCCCTGTGGTTCACATATCGTCCGTTGACATAGGCAATCCGTGACATCCGATCCAATTCTCCATTAACGGCGGCTAACGCCGCCAGAAAAAGCCGTGAAAGACGATGACGATGGCGAAAAACTCCACCCTGCCGAACACCATGCCCAGCATCAGCCATGCCCTTACCGCCGCCGACAGTTCCGAATACCCCAACCCGTCCCCGCTCATCAAGCCGATTGCCGGGCCGGCATTGGCGATCGATGCGGCCGAGAGGGCCAGTGCATCGTCGAATGCGATGCCAAGATAGCTCAGCACCAGCGTCAGCAGCACGAAGCCGCTCAGAAACAGCACCAGGACCGCCCAGGCACTGCGCAGGGCCGAACGCTGAATACGGAAATGCCCGTAGCGCAGCGGCACCATGCCATGAGGGAAGGACAGCCGTTCCACTTCCCGCCAGGACTGTTTGAACAACAGGGCAAGACGCACCAGCTTCAGCCCGCCGGCGGCGGTACCGCTGGAGGGGCCGACAAGCACCAATACGATGCCGGCAATGGCCAGCAGCGAAGGCCAGGCGAAGCCCACTGCCCCCGGCTGCAGCACATAGCCCGTGGTCGATAACAGCGACGTCACGTTGAAGGCAGCGGTCAGCGCCCCTTCATAACCGTTCAGCCCGGCGCCGGCCAGGGCAGCGAAAAACACCAGAAACGCCAGCACCCAGGCCGCCAGCAGATAGCGGGTTTCCGGATCCTGCCTGTAGGCGGACAACATGCCGCGGGCTGCCGCCCAATGCAGGGCAAAGGCAATGCTGGAAATCAGCATGAACAGCGTCATCACCAGAATGACCGCGTCATTTCCGGCAAAGGCCGCATCCCCCGGGGCGGTCGAAAAGCCGCCGCTGGAAACGATGCTGAAGGCGTGATTGACCGCAATGAAGGAAGGCATGCCCGCCATCCATAAGGCCACTGCGCAGGCAGCGGTCAGGGAAAGATACAGCCACCAGCATTCCGCCAGCGCCCGGCCCAGACGCATGGGCAGGTCCTGACGCTCCCCGCCCGGAATGACGGCCGGACGCTGCGCCAGCCCCAGAAAATCGAAATCCGTGAACACGACAATGAGAAAAATCAGGCTCATCAGCCCGCCGAACCACTGCATCAACCCGCGCCAGAACACGATGCTGCGCGGCAATGCCGTCACATCGGCAACGATGCTGGCCCCCGTCGTGGTCAGTCCGGACAGGGATTCGAACCAGGCATCGGAAAAATCCAGCCCGACACCGCCGAGATATAGCGGCAAGGCCCCGAACAACGGCAGCAGAAGCCACAAGGTCAGCGCCACCAGAATACCGTCGCGGCGGGTGGTGCGCGGCGAACGATGCCGGGTGCCGATGGCGATCAGACCGCCGCAGAACAGGGTGAGGAACATCGTGCCGGCGAAGGGGGCGACCTGGCGGGCCTCATCGGCCGTCAGCGCCAGCAGCAGCGGCGCGGCCAGCAACAGCCCGAAGCATAATATGCCCCAGCCGACGGCATGAAAGGTATTGGTGAAATTCATGTTGCCAGGCGCCCCGTCATAACGGCCGGTCAGAAAAATTCCAGCCGGACGGAGAACATCTTCTCGATCTCCCGGATGGCGCCCCGCAGGGCGAACAGAATGACCCGGTCATGGGCCTGAATGACGGTGCCGCCGCGGGGCAGCAGCACCTCGTCCCCGCGGACGATGGCGCCGATGATCGTATCCTCGGGCAGCTCGGCCTCGCGCAGGGGAACACCGACCAGGGGCGATGTTTCCAGCGCTTCCGCATCGATCACTTCGGCCCCGCCGTCGCGCACGCTGTAGACCTGGCGGATGCGGCCGCGGCGCACATGCTGCAGAATGCCCGAAACCGTGGTGGCGCGCGGATTGACCGCCACATCGATGCCGATGCTCGCTGTCAGGCTGTCATAGGCCTGATTGTTGATCAGGGTCACGGCGGTCTGCGCCCCCATCTTCTTGGCCATCAGCGAAGCGATCAGATTGACCTGATCGTCATTGGTCAGGGCCACGATCGCTTCGGCGGAATGCACGCTCGCCTCCTGCAGAATATCGGTTTCGAGCGCACTGCCATGCAGCACCACCGCACGTTTGAGCTGTTCGGCGATATATTCGGCGCGGCGGGCGTCCCGCTCTATCACCTTCAGCTTGACCGCGGGCTGCTCCTCCTCGATCTGGCGGGCGAGGAACAGGCCGATATTGCCGCCGCCGACAATGACGATGCGCCGCGCCTGGTTCTCTTCATGGCCGAACAGGGGCATGGCCCGCGAAAGATGATCGGTCCTGACGATGAAATAGACATCGTCGCCCGGCAGCATCTGATCGTCGTCATCGGGAACGATCAGCCGTTCGTTGCGGAAAATGCCGGTGACGACACAATGCAGATCGGGAAACAGTTCCGTCAGCTGGCGCAGCGGCGTGTTGATGGTGGGGCTGTCTTCGCTGATATGCACCCCGATCAGACGCACCCGGTCGTCGGCAAAGGGGATCATGTCGAAAGCCCCCGGCACGTCGAGCGCCCGCTTCACCGTGCGCGCCACCTCGATCTCAGGCGAGATGCGCACATCGATCGGCATGTTGTCGCGCCCGAACAGATTGCCCCAGCGCGGATCCAGATAGGCCTGGCTGCGAACCCGGGCGATCTTCATCGGCACGTTGAACAGGGTATGCGCCACCTGACAGGCGACCATGTTGACCTCGTCGGCATAGGTGACGGCGATCATCATGTCGCATTCCTCGGCCCCGGCGCGCTTGAGCACGTCCGGGTGCGAGGCATGGCCGACAATCCCGCGGGCATCGAAACTGTCGGAAATCTTGCGCACCAGTTCCTGGGACTGGTCGATGACGGTGACGTCATTGCCCTCGCCCGCCAGTTGCCTGGCGATGTTGGAGCCGACCTGCCCCGCGCCGCAGACTAGAACCTTCATCTTATTCCACGGCCCGGATTCAGTCCCTGGCCGCCCCCCTTTCATGGCTGTTGATGCCCAATGCCTTCAGCTTGCGGTGCAGTGCCGAACGTTCCATGCCGATCATTGCCGCCGTGCGCGAGATATTGCCGCCGAAACGGCCGATCTGCGCCTTGAGATATTCCTTTTCGAAGGCCTCGCGGGCTTCGCGAAGCTGCATCGCCATGAAATCGACGCTGTTTTCCGACTTCAGTATTTTCGGCGCCCCGGCGGCGATCTCTCCCGGCAGGGCGGAAACCCCGACCGGCGCATGGCCTTCGTTACCGGAAAGAATGAGAACCTGCTCGACGACATTACGCAGCTGGCGGACATTGCCGGGCCAGTCATAGGCGCGCAGGGCCGCCATGGCATCGGCGCTGAAGGTCAGCGGCGGGCGGCCATTGGCCCGGGCCAGGCGATCCATGAAATATTCGACCAGTTCGTCCACATCCTCGCAATGCTCGCGCAGGCTTGGCACATGCAGCGGCACGACGTTCAGGCGATGGTACAGATCCTCGCGGAAACGGCCATTGGCGATTTCCTCCTGCAGATCGCGGGCCGTGGCGCAAACGACGCGGATATCGACCTGGACATTTTCCGAGCCACCGATGCGGCGGAAATTCTGATCGACCAGCACCCGCAGAATGCGCGACTGCGTCTGCAGCGGCATATCCGCCACTTCATCGATGAACAAGGTGCCGCGATGGGCCTGTTCGAACAGGCCGACGCTGCCGGCCCTGCCGGCCCCCTCCTCCACACCGAACAGGGCTTCCTCCACCCGCTCCGGATCCATGGTCGCCGCCGGAACGACAACAAAGGGCCCGCGGCTGCGCCGGGAACGGGCATGAATGCACCGTGCCACCAGTTCCTTGCCCGAACCGGGCGCGCCGGTGATCAGCACCCGGCTTTCGCTGGCGGCGATGCGGTCTATGGTCTGGCGCAAGGCGGACATGACAGAGGAAGAACCGATCAATTCAACGCTCTGGGCCGTGCTGCGCCGCAGTTCGGATAATTCGCGCCGCAGCAGGGCATCTTCAAGCGCCCTGCGAACAATCAACAGCAACCTGTCTGATTTAAAAGGCTTTTCTATGAAATCATAAGCACCGTTCTTGATCGCCTTCACCGCGGTTTCGATATTGCCATGACCGCTGATAATGATGACAGGCACATCGGGATGGCGGGATTTGATCTCCTCCAGAAGCTGCAGACCATCCAGGCGGCTGCCCTGCAGCCAGATATCGAGCACCACCAGAGACGGGCGGCGGCGGGCAATCTCGGCCAGTGCGCCATCGCTGTCGCCCGCACGGCGGGTTTCATATCCTTCATCGGAGAGGATATCCGCAATCAGATCGCGTATATCCTCTTCATCGTCGATGATCAGAATGTCTGCCGACATCATACATACCCATTCATTGAACCGAATTTCATTCTGCCGCTTCGTTGCGGGTGTTTTTTCCGGCCCCGCCCTTATCCGCCCCCTTGCCGCTGCCGGCAAGCGGAATATGCAATATCACCCGCGCCCCGCCTTCCGGCCGGTTGTGGATTTCCATGTCCCCACCGTGTTCTTCGAGAATTTTCTTGACGATGGCAAGGCCCAGCCCGGTTCCCTTGGCTCTTGTCGTCACATAGGGTTCGGTCAGCTTGTCGCGCTCGGCCTCGGGCAGCCCCTTGCCGTTATCCTCGACAATCAGGGTGATGTATTCCCTGTCAACCTCCATCCGGATGCCGATCCAGCCACCGGTCGCGGCATCAATCAGACCGTCGTTGCTTTCCCCCTGCCTGCGGGCCTCGATCGCCTCGGCGGCGTTCTGCAGAAGATTGGTCAGCACCTGGGTGAACTGGCGCGGATCGGCATGGGCCGGCGGGGCGTCTTCCGGCAGATCCATCTCATATTCGATATCGGGATGGGCCACCTGCTGCATGAACACCGCATCGCGCACCAGGGTCCGCAAATCGGTATCGGCAAAGGCCGGGCGCGGCATGCGGGCGAAGGCAGAGAACTCGTCAACCATCCGCCCGATATCGCCAACCTGGCGAATAATCGTCTCGATGCATTTTTCGAAGACTTCCTTGTCTTCCCCGCCGTCGATCCGGCGCAGATAGCGCCGGCGCAGCCGTTCCGCCGAAAGCTGGATCGGCGTCAGCGGGTTCTTGATCTCATGAGCGATACGGCGGGCGACATCGGCCCAGGCAGCGGTCCGCTGGGCCGAAACCAGCTCCGTCACATCGTCGAAGGTAACGACAAAGCCGAAAATACCGCCATCGGCATATTCCGCCGCCACCCGCGCCAGCAAATGCCGGGAAACGCCCTGACGGGACAGGCGCACCTGCCCCTGCGCCACGCGTGAGGGGCGCTCGCGGACCTTGGCCAGCAAATCCGCCATTTCCGGAACGGCACGGGCGAAATCCCGGCCCCTGAGATCCTCTTCCGCCGCCGCCAGCAGGCGCAGGGCCGAGCGGTTGGGCAGATCGATCCGCCCCTCCCTGTCCAGACCGATGACCCCCGCCGTGACCCCGGCGAGAACCGTTTCCGTGAACCGGCGGCGTTCGTCGAGCTTGGCATTGGCATCGACCAGCGCCGCGCGCTGGGTTTCCAGCTCTCCCGCCATGCGGTTGATCGCCTGCGAAAGGGTGCCGATCTCGTCATTGGCGGCCACATCCAGACGCACCGACAGATCGCCGTCCTGGATCCGGCGCACGGCGCGGACCATGCGCCCGACCGGCTCGACGATACGGGCGGAGATGACCAGCGCAAACCACAATGCCGCCAGCAGCAGCAGCACGGCGGCAATGGCGAAGACGGCGGCAAAAGTGACCGTGATTTCCGACCCCTTCTCCTGCAGGCGCTCATAGGCTTCCTTGCCCTTGCGCGCCTTGGCCACCAGCGCGATGACCGAAGCATCGACAAAACGCCCGACATACAGATAGGCATCGACGAAACGTTCAAGCTTGATCAGGGCGCGGACACGGCCTTCGGCTTCTCCCGGCAGAAAGACGATTTCCCCCTCATCGGCTTTCTTCAGCACGTCGGGGTCGATTTTCTCCGTCTCCATCAGCAGGCTGAGATTGGATCGCGCCAGCACATCGCCCGAGGAATTGATGACGATGGCCTCCGAAAGGTTGCGCAATGAAGCCTGCGCATCGAGGAAATTGTCGAAATTCTTGCTGTTCGGACGCAGATAGGCGGCATAGCGGTTGATGTCCTGCGCCATCGAGAGCACATCGGCGCGGATATTCAGCCGGTGTTCCTTGATATAGGCCTCCGCCACGCGGACGGACTGATCCAGCGCGGTGCGAACCTTGGTGTTGAACAGGTTCTGCAGCACGAATTCGATATAGAGCAGCGAAAACACCGCAACAATGATCGCGGGCGCCAGCGCGACCACCGAAAACAACAGCATCAGGCGGACATGCAGCCGCGACCCGGCGGAACCGCGCACCCGCGCCTGCCAAAGACGGTAGAAACGGGCGGCGATCAGGG
>JALXAG010000255.1 GCA_026992315.1 Sneathiellales bacterium
CGGCAGTCTTCGACAGATTGAAAAAATCCGTTTTTTATCAGCGGCTTGCTTGTTGCGGTCGGGCGGGATGTTTTTCGGCGGCAGGCGAAATGCCGCTTGCACATGCAAACGCATTACAAAAAATTATTTTATTATAAAATTTATGTGACATAATAAAGGGGTCGGCTGCGCCTTCACCTAGGGCGCGCTGCATGACAAAGAGCAACGGTTCGCCGGAACGGCCGTGAGGAGATGAAACTATGGCGGGTGACAAGACAACCGCCGCGCCCGATGGCGTGGCGCAGGAAACCGATGAAATGCTGGCTGCCTTTCAGGCACGCATCGATGCCGATGAGCGTATCGAGCCCGATGAATGGATGCCGGCGCAGTATCGCAAAACCCTGATCAGGCAGATTTCCCAGCATGCCCATTCGGAAATCGTCGGCATGCTGCCGGAAGGCAATTGGGTGACCCGGGCGCCGACCCTGCAGGCCAAGGCCATTCTTCTGGCCAAGATTCAGGACGAGGGCGGGCACGGGCTCTATCTCTATGCGGCGGCGGAAACCCTGGGCATTTCCCGGGCGGAAATGATCGATCAGCTTCTCTCCGGGGCCGCCAAATATTCGACGATCTTCAACTACCCGACCCTGAACTGGGCCGATATCGGCGCCATCGGTTGGCTGGTCGACGGGGCGGCGATCATGAATCAGGTCCCCTTGTGCCGCTGTTCCTACGGTCCCTATGCGCGGGCGATGATCCGTATCTGCAAGGAAGAAAGCTTCCATCAGCGTCAGGGCTACGAAATCATGGTCAAGATGGCTCAGGGCACGCCCGAACAGAAGCGCATGGCGCAGGATGCGCTGAACCGTTTCTGGTGGCCGGCCCTGATGATGTTCGGTCCCTCGGACAAGGATTCGAAGCATTCCGCCCAGTCGATGAAATGGGGCATCAAGCGCGTCTCCAACGACGAGCTGCGTCAGAAATTCATCGATGTCACCGTGCCTCAGGCCGAATATCTGGGCCTGAGCATTCCCGACGATCAACTGGAGTGGGACGAGGAAAGCGGTCATTACCGTCACGGTCCGATCGACTGGGACGAATTCCGCCGGGTGGTTTCCGGCGATGGCATCTGCAACCGCGAACGCATGGAAGCACGGCGCAACGCCCATGAAAACGGTGCCTGGGTGCGCGAAGCGGCACTGGCTTACGCCGAAAAGCGCCGTCAGCGGGCGGCGCAGGCGGCGGAATAAGAAAAACCGGGGCCGTGCGCCCCGGCAGACGAGGAGCAGGACAATGAGCAAAGCAGATTGGCAGTTGTATGAAGTGTTCATCCGCCCCCGCGGCGGTCTGGACCACAAGCATGTGGGCAGCCTGCATGCGGCGGATGCGGAAATGGCATTGCAGAATGCCCGTGACGTCTATACCCGCCGTGGCGAGGGGCAGAGCATCTGGGTCGTTCCCTCGGCGGCGATCACGGCTTCCGAACCCGAGCA
Source organism: Sneathiellales bacterium (assembly GCA_026992315.1). Lineage (GTDB taxonomy): Bacteria > Pseudomonadota > Alphaproteobacteria > Minwuiales > Minwuiaceae > JALXAG01. The sequence continues at coordinate 1,473 of JALXAG010000255.1, forward strand.
GCGCGACAGCCTGTTCGAGCCGACCGCAGGCAAGATCTATCGTCATCCCACCTTCTACAAGGTGCCGGATGGGGTGGACAATCTGTAGGGGCCGGACGATGCAAGAGCAAGAGAAGGATCTTTTCGAATATCTGCTGCGCCTTGGCGATACCACCTGCATTCTCAGCCATCGTTTGTCCGAATGGTGCGGCCATGCCCCGGCGATCGAGGAGGATGTCGCGCTGATCAATATCGCCCTCGACCTGATCGGGCAGACGCGGATGTATCTCGATTATGCCGGGCGTATCGAAGGCGCGGGGCGGGACGAGGATGCGCTGGCCTATCTGCGCGATGCCATGGATTACCGCAATCTGCTGCTGGTGGAACAGCCCAACGGCGATTTCGCCCAGACGATCATGCGCCAGTTTCTCTTCGATGCCCAGCATCTGCCGCTGCTGGAGGCCCTGACGGGCAGCAGCGATGCGGGGCTGGCCGAAATCGCCGCCAAGGCGGTGCGCGAGGTGCGCTATCATCTGCGCCATTCCTCCCAGTGGGTGATTCGTCTCGGCGACGGGACGGAGGAGAGCCACCGCCGCATCGCCAATGCGCTCGAGCGCCTGTGGCGCTACACGGGCGAGATGTTCGCCGATGACGATCTCTGCCGCCGCCTGGCCGATCGCGGCGTGGCGCCGCTGCCTTCCTCGCTGCGCGATGCCTGGCTGGCCAATATCGATCCGGTGCTTGAAGAGGCGACGCTTTCCCGCCCCGCCGACGGCTGGATGCAGACCGGCGGCCGGGAAGGTCATCACACGGAGCATCTGGGCTATATTCTGGCGGAGATGCAATTCCTGCCGCGGGCCTATCCCGATGCCCGCTGGTAGGGGCGGGGCCGGAAGATGAGCGCTGTAAGCGAACGTGCCGATCCGGCCGCCTGGCGCGCCGCCGGCGTGCCGGAGGAGGTGATAGCGGCGCTGCTGCGCGTCGACGATCCGGAGCTTCCGGGGGTCAATGTCATCGATCTGGGCATCGTGCGCGACGTCGCCATGGCGGACGGGCGGGTGCGGGTGACGATCACGCCCACCTATTCGGGCTGCCCGGCGATGAAGGCGATCGAATTCGATATCCTGACCGCACTGGCGACCCGCGGTTTCGAGGATGCCGAGGTGGTGACGGTGCTCGATCCGCCCTGGACCACCGACTGGATCACGGAAACCGGGCATGCGGCCCTCAGGCGGCTCGGCATCTCTCCGCCGCCGAAGGCGGGCGGACGCGGCGCCTTGTTCGAGGCGCATCATCCGGCCTGTCCGCATTGCGGTTCCGCCAATACAGAGGAAATCAGCGCTTTCGGCGCCACATCGTGCAAATCCCTGCATCGGTGCCTGGCCTGCCGGGAGCCGTTCGAAGCGTTTAAATGTCATTGAATACCGCCGCCAAGGCGGAATGAGGAGTAGTGGGGCCATGTCCAAATTTCATTCCCTGACCATTGCCGATGTCCGCCGGGAAACCGAGGATGCCGTTTCCATCGCCTTCGACATACCGGAGGAGCTGCGTGACGATTACGCCTTCAGACCGGGCCAGCATCTGACTTTGCGGGCGGAAATCGGCGGCGAGGACGTGCGCCGCAGCTACTCCATCTGTTCCGGTCTGGATGAAGGGGAAATCCGTGTCTGCATCAAGCGCCAGCCCCACGGTGTTTTTTCCGGCTATGCCAATGAGAACCTCAAGCCCGGCATGACCCTCGACGTGCTGCCGCCGGCGGGGCGTTTCATCCTCGATCCCGATGCCGCCGGCGGCAGCAC
>JALXAG010000256.1 GCA_026992315.1 Sneathiellales bacterium
GCCCCCAGAAGCGCCACCGGCAGCGTCGGGTCGATATCGAAATTCAGCGATTGCAGGATCTGCTGGGCGCGAACGTTGAGCCGTCGCAGACTGTTGAAAAACCGTTCGTGACCCAGTTCGATATTCTGCGCCACGCTCATGCCGGGAACCAGGCTGGTTTCCTGATAGACCATTGCAATGCCGCATGCCAGGGCTTCGCCCGGATCGGTAAAGGCAACCGGGCGGCCATCCAGGCGCATTTCGCCCGCGCTCAGCGGGATGGTGCCGGCCAGCACCTTGCACAATGTCGACTTGCCGGCGCCGTTCTCGCCGACCAGGGCATGCACCTCGCCAGAGCGCAGGTCGAAATCCACCTCGGCCAGCGCATGTGCCCCCTGATAGGACTTGGTGGCGCCGACCAGTTCCAGAACAGGCGGCGCAGCACCGACGTTTCCCCCTTCGCGGTGCATATCAGATCTCCCCTGCCCGCAGGATCAGCCCGCAACCCTTGGCCGCGATCCAGAGCGCGCCATTGGCTGCGCAAATTCCCGTAATCCCGTGCCGGCTGCCGTCGGCGCGGCTGTGCATCGAAACGACCGGCCGGCCCCGCCCATCCAGGCGCACCACCAGCCCGTAGGCGCGCGGCGGTGCCCAGGGCTTCAGATAGCCCAGCACGCGCACCCGGCCGAGCTGCGTGAATTCGTGCGGATCGCCGGTGGCGGCAAGCGCCGGGGCGATCCAGTGATCGGGCTCCATGGTTTCGATCATCTCTTCGCGCAGGGCCGTTTCTTCGAGCACCAGTTCGACCAGTGCCGTACGCATGGCAAAAAGGCTCATCCAGTAACCGCCATCGTCACCGGGGCGGATGCGCGCGGGATAGCCGGGCATGTTGGGGATCACGACCTCGCAGCTTTGCGGGCGGATGTCGTCAGCCGGATAACGCAGGAGCCGGTGCCGCCAGGCCTCGGTCATCAGGACCGCGCCTCCGTCGGGCGACAAGCAGAGCCCGGCGGGCCAGGCGAGACCATCATGGAGCGTCTGCCAGTGCCCGGTGCCCGGATCGAAGCGCATCAGCCGCCCCGAGCGGCCCTTGCCCATCAGATCGTGCACCCAGTCGGCGGGGGCGCATTCGCGCGCGCCCTCGCAGGCCAGGATACTGCCGTCGGGTAGCGCCAGAACCCCGGTTGCATGTTTCGGCGCATCGCCTGTTCCCCCGCCCAGCAGGGTCATGGCGCCATCTGTCCCGATACGCAACACGCCTTCACCCGCGGCGCAGGCAAGGATTCCCCCGGTGCCGTCAGCGCATAACCCGCCCAGCACCGCCTCTGCGCTTGCCACTGCATGCAGTGCTTCCGCCGCGCCGGGTTCCAGACGCAGGAGGCTTTTGCCACTGCTGACATACAGCCTGCCGTCCTCATCCGCCACGATGTCGTCAGGGGCCTCGATCCCGGCCACGACCCCGATCTGTTCCAGGGTGTCATTGGCGCGCCAGGCCCCATCCAGCGGCGGAATACCGTGGCGATCGCGGTTGGGAAACAGGACTTCACGCAGATATTCCACAAGCTGACTAGTCATCGCGCCCCCCAATAGCTGTCGGGGCCGTACCAGTCGGGGTCGGCGCCTTCGAGCTTGATCCGTCCGACGCGGTTGTTGAAGATCCCGCCCAGGTAAAGATAGCCGCGATGCTCCCGCATCGAGGTGACCACCGGATGATCCCTGCCGCCCAGATCCCACAGCACATCGAGGATCCGGCCCCGGTCGTCGAACTTCACGACACAGCCGCGGTTAATGTTGGGCAGGAGCCACTCATCGGCCGAAGTCCGCTTGGTCATGCGCTTGCGAAAGCCAGGATGGCGCATTGCCAGATGATAGCTTGGCGTCATCACCCCGACGATGGCCAGCCAGTAACTGCCGTCGGAAGCACGATTGATGTTGTCGGGCGATCCGGGCATGCGGTCCAGCACCAGTTCGACCCGGCCCTTTTTCGGGCCGGCGATCCAGTAGCGCTTGACCGTGCAGGCCCAGGTTTCAGCGAACAGGATCGACTGACCGTCATGGGCGGTGCAGATGCCGTTGGGGAACTGCAGGTTGCCGAGCACGGTGCGGGTCTTTCCGGTGGCCGGATCGTGACAGACGATACGACCGTTGCCGCGCGCCTCCATACCGTCGAGCAGCCAGGAATGCATTTCGTAACGTTCCGTGGCCTCGGAGAAATAGATCCTGCCGTCAGGGGCGATGTCCAGATCGTCGGCGAGACGCAGGCGGCTGTCGTCGTTGATCTTCCACCAGCTGCGGTTGGTCTGGTCGGTGATGCGCCAGACTTCGCCATCGGGGCGCACGCCGTAAAGCCCCATGCCGCCATTGCACAGGATCAGGTTGTCGTCGCGATCGAACGCCATGCCCAGCGGGCGCCCGCCCATCTGCACGAAGGTTTCCGCATGTTCGAAATTCTCGCCCGAAAAGCGCATGATGCGACCCTGTCGGCACGCTGCATAGAGCCGCCCCTGCCGGTCGAGGATGATGTCCTCCGGACCTTCGACCCGATTGAGCCCGATCGCCTCGGCACCGGACAGGCGGTCGTTGATCTCGAACAGGCTGCCCGAGCCGGGGCGTACGTCGATCACGTCCGGCAAGCGGTTGTAAGCCGGTACGACATAGATTTTCTTGATCAGTTTGTAGCGGTTGCGCGACCATTTCACATCAATAGCCACCGCGGCCAGCAGCATCAGCCCCAGAACGACCGAACTCGCCCCGCCGCCCACGCCCATGCGCAGCAACCCGTTGGTCAGCAGCATGACGATAAGCGCGCCGATGAGTGCGCGCATGACCGAACCCTTGCCGCCAGCCAGGCTGACACCGCCCATGACCACGGCAGTCAGCGCCAGCATTTCCCAGTTCCGGCCGGTGTCGGCACTGGTCGAAACCAGGCGGGCGGCATAGAAAATGCCTGCGGCCGCGGTAATCACTCCTGCCGCCACATAGACCCGGAAGATGGCGGTGCGCACCCTGATTCCTGCATGTCGCGCGGTGCGCCGCGCGCCGCCGATGGCTGTCAGATGCCATCCGGGTCTCGTGCGGGTCACGAACAGATGACCGGCAAGCGCCAGCACGCCGAGAAACAGCACATTGGCGGGGATACCCAGCACATCGCCATCGCCCAGAAAATCCAGCGCAGCAGAGTCGCGCATGTTCATCACAATCGGCGCGGAGTAATTCTTGTAAAGCAGGTCCGAGATCGCGCGGAACACGAT
>JALXAG010000257.1 GCA_026992315.1 Sneathiellales bacterium
CATCCTCTTCCGTGGAAACCGTTCCGCCGCCTTCCAGCGCCGCCGTCATGGTATGCCAGGCCAGGGTCGCGCATTTGACCCGCATGGGAAATTCCTTTACCCCGGCCAGCACCTGCAGCCGATCAAGCGCGTCGTGATCGACATTTTCCGGCAGTTCCTCTTCCTTGCCGGTGCACATGGCATGGAAGGCCGAAAACAGCGCCTGCACCTCGTCCAGCGGCTTGCCCTTGATAATATCCGTCATCATCGAGGCCGAGGCCGTGGAAATGGCACAGCCCTTGCCATCGAAATGGGCATCCTTCACCCGCCCCTCTTCATCGAGGATCAGATAAACATTGATACTGTCCCCGCACATCGGATTATCGCCATGGGCCACATGAGTGGGCGCCTCCAGCGGCCCGAAATTGCGGGGGTGCTTGCCATGATCGAGGATCACTTCCTGATAAAGGTCGCGCAAATCGTCAAACATCAGCCGAAAATCCTGTTCACATCTTCAAGGGCCGCAATCAGGGCGTCCGCTTCCTCTATCGTGTTGTACATGCCGAAAGAAGCCCGGGCCGTCGCCACCAGCCCCAATGCATCCATCAGCGGCTGCGCACAATGATGGCCGGAGCGCACGGCAACGCCCGCCCGGTCGACGATGGTGCCGACATCGTGCGAATGGGCGTTATCCATGGTGAAGGAAAGAATGGCGCATTTATCGCGCGCCCGGCCATGAATATGCACCCCGTCCAGCTGATCCAGCCGCGCGGTGGTGTATTCCAGCAGCGCCTGTTCATGGGCGCTGATATGTTCCATACCCACGCCGCTGACATAATCGATAGCGGCGGCAAGGCCGATCGCCTCGACGATCGGCGGGGTTCCCGCCTCGAAACGGAAGGGCGGTTCGCGATATGTCGTTTTCTCGAAGCTCACCCGGCCGATCATGTCACCGCCGCCCTGATACGGGGGCATCGCGGCCAGGCGTTCCTTCTTGCCGTAGAGCACGCCGATACCGGTCGGTCCGTACAGCTTGTGCCCGGTAAAGACATAGAAATCGGCATCCAGCGCCCGCACGTCCACCGCGCGGTGAACCACGGCCTGCGAACCGTCCAGCAGCACCGGCACATCCCGCTCATGGGCCAGGCGCACGATCTCTTCCGCCGGCGTCACCGTGCCGAGCGCATTCGAGGCATGGGTCATCGCCACCAGGGCAATGCGCTCTTCCTTCAGGATATCGGCATAGGCATCCATATCCAGCTCGCCGCGTTCGTCTATCGGCACGATGCGCAATTCGATGCCGATGGCATCGCGCAGCAACTGCCAGGGCACGATATTGGCATGATGCTCCATCACCGACAGTACCACCTTGTCGCCCTGCTTCAGATGGGAACGGCCGAAACTGGCCGCCACCAGATTGACCGCCTCGGTCGCGTTGCGGGTGAAAACGATTTCATCGGCACCGCCGGCATTGAGGAATTCAGCCACCCGCTGGCGGGCGCCTTCGTAATCCTCGGTCGCCTTCTGGCTGAGATAATGGACACCACGGTGAATGTTGGCGTAACCCTCTTCATATACGCGGGTCATGCGTTCGATCACCGCACGCGGCTTCTGGGCACTGGCGCCATTGTCCAGATAGACCAGCGGACGGCCATAGACCTCCTTCTGCAGAATCGGGAAATCCCGGCGGATCGCCATGACATCATAGGCGGCATTGTCACCGGGGCCGCGCATGGCCGGGTTCAGCGAAGCATCGTTCATTATTCCCCTCCCGCCCGCTGCCGGTTCAAGGCCCGGGCAACCAGTGCATTCAGCGCATCGCGCAGATCCTCATCGCCGATTTCATTCAGCGCATCGGCAATGAAGGCGTTGATCAGCAGCGCCCGCGCCTGCCCGTCCGCCAGTCCGCGCGAACGCAGATAAAACAGGGCATCCTTGTCCAGCTCCCCGGCGGTGGCGCCGTGACTGCACTTTACGTCATCGGCATAGATTTCAAGCTCGGGCTTGGTATCGATCTCGGCCCGATCCGACAGCAGCAGGGTCTTGTTCAGCTGATGGCCATCGGTCTGCTGCGCCCCGGGGCGGACGACGATCCGTCCCTGGAACACGCCATGGGCCCGGTCGTCCAGCACGCCCTTGAACACCTGATGGCTGCGCGTTGCCGGCACATCATGGGTGATATCGCTGATGCAATCGTGATGCTGACGGCCATGGCCGAGATAGGCGCCGTTGAGGCGGCATTCCCCGCCCTCGCCCAACAGATCGGCCTTGTATTGCTGATGGGTCATCATACCGCCAAGCGACAGCAGAAAGCCGTCATAGCAGGCATCGGCGCCGATGTGCAGCGCCGCCGTGGCAATATTGACCGCATCTTCGTCATCGCAGAGAACCCTGACATGTTCGAGACGGGCATTCCCGTCCAGATCGAAGGAGGCCACGCCATCGGACCAGTAACGCCCGGCGCCTTCATGGCGTTCGATCAGGCGCAAGGCGCTGCCCCGGCCCAGGCGGACATGCAGGCGCGGAAATATGACCGCCCCGTCGCCGGAGGAGAGAAACACAACCTCCAGCGGCCTTTCCGCCCGGCAGCCATCGGCCAGGGTGACGAGAAGACCGTCGGCGGCAAAGGCGGCATTGAAGGCTGCGAAAAAGCCGTCATCGAACTGTTCCGGCCAATCCCCGAGCAGGGCGGCCGCATCCTCCGGCGCCGCGCCGGCCAGATCGCTCAATGAGAGGATATCGATCCCCTTCTCCCGCGGCAGGGTGGACAGATCGCGCCGCAGACGGCCGTTGACAACGACCAGGCGCCAGGAATCCGCAAGCAGGGCCTCCTGAACCATCGGTCCCTCCCCGGCCTCCACCGGCCTGTAGCGGCCGGAAGAAAGGGCCTGCAGGGATGTGTAACGCCAGTATTCGGATTTGCGATCCGGCCAGGGGCGGCCGGTAACCGCCGCCAGTGCCCGCTTGCGGACCTGCAGCAGGGCATCGTGTTCGCTGCCCGGCAGTTTCTGCTGCAATGCCGCGGCATCGGCCAGGCTCCACCCGGCCAGAAGCTGCTGCTGTCGAGACTGCTGCGCACCCATCTTATGCCGCCCTGCCCTTGATGAATTCGCCATAGCCCTTTTCCTCCAGTTCCAGGGCCAGTTCCTTGCCGCCGGAGCGGACGATGCGGCCATCGGCCAGCACATGAACGAAATCCGGCGTGATGTAATCCAGCAGGCGCTGATAATGGGTAATGACCAGCATCGCGCGTTGCGGCGTGCGCAGGGCGTTCACACCTTCGGCGACGATGCGCAGGGCGTCGATATCGAGCCCGCTGTCAATTTCATCGAGGATGGTGAAATCGGGCTCCAGCACCGCCATCTGGAGAATTTCGAAACGCTTCTTCTCGCCGCCGGAAAACCCGACATTGACCGCGCGCTTGAGCATTTCGTCATCGATGTTCAGCGCCCGGGCCTTTTCGCGGACGAATTTGAGGAACTGCATGGCATCCAGCTCGCCCTCGCCGCGGCGGGTGCGGATGGCATTCAGCGCGGTCTTGAGAAAGGTCATGGCGCCGACACCGGGTATTTCGACCGGATACTGAAAGGCCAGGAAAATACCGGCTGCCGCGCGTTCATCCGGTTCCAGCGCCAGCAGGTCCTGCCCCTTGTAGAGAACGCTGCCCTTGACGACCTCATAGCCCTCGCGCCCGGAGAGAATATTCGACAATGTCGATTTCCCGGCGCCGTTGGGGCCCATGATGGCATGAACCTGGCCGGGATCGATGGTCAGATCGATGCCCTTGAGAATGTCGCGCCCTTCGACCCTGACGTGAAGATCCTTGATTTCCAGCATAGTACTCATCCTTGCATTCCGGCCGGGACGCACCTCAGCCGACACTCCCTTCCAGACTGATGCCGAGAAGCTTCTGCGCCTCCACGGCGAATTCCATCGGCAGTTCCCGCAGAACCTCCTTGCAGAAACCGTTGACGATCAGCGACACCGCCTCCTCCTCGCTCAGGCCGCGCTGGCGGCAATAGAACAGCTGATCCTCGCTGATCTTGGCGGTGGTCGCCTCGTGTTCGACGGCGGCGAGGCGGTTCTTGCTCTCGATATAGGGCACGGTATGCGCACCGCAGCGATCGCCGATCAGCAATGAATCGCACTGGGTGTAATTGCGCGCGCCATCGGCGCTGGGCTGGATGCGCACCAGGCCGCGATAGGTATTCTGTCCGCGCCCGGCGGAAATCCCCTTGGAAATGATGGTCGAGCGGCTGCGCTTGCCGAGATGGATCATCTTCGTGCCCGTATCGGCCTGCTGGCAATTATTGGCGATTGCCACGGAATAGAATTCACCGACCGAGTCATCGCCCTGAAGGATACAGCTCGGATATTTCCAGGTGATCGCCGAACCAGTTTCCACCTGCGTCCAGGAAATCTTCGCCCGGTCGCCCTTGCAGATGCCGCGCTTGGTCACAAAGTTGAAAATACCGCCAACGCCGTTCTCATCGCCCGGATACCAGTTCTGCACCGTCGAATATTTGATCGTCGCATCCTCCATCGCCACCAGTTCGACCACGGCGGCGTGAAGCTGGTTTTCATCGCGCATCGGCGCCGTGCAGCCTTCCAGATAGCTGACATAGGCGCCTTTGTCGGCGATGATCAGCGTCCGTTCGAACTGCCCCGTATTCTGGGCATTGATGCGGAAATAGGTGGACAGCTCCATCGGGCAGCGCACCCCCGGCGGCACATAGACGAAGGATCCGTCGGTGAACACGGCGGAATTCAGCGCCGCATAGAAATTGTCCCCCGTCGGCACCACCGAACCCATATATTTCCGTACAAGCTCGGGATGGTTCTTCACCGCCTCGGAAATCGGGCAGAAGATCACGCCCACTTCTTCCAGTTTCTTCTTGTAGGTGGTGGCGACGGATACGCTGTCGAAGACGGCATCGACGGCCACCCCGGCCAGGTATTCCTGCTCGGCCAAGGGGATGCCGAGCTTCTCATAGGTGCGCAGCAGCTCGGGATCGACCTCGTCCAGGCTCTTCGGTCCGTCCTTCTTCTGCTTAGGCGCCGAATAATAATAGAGATCCTGAAAATCGATCGGCGGATAGGAAACCTTGGCCCAATGGGGTTCTTCCATGCTTACCCAGCGCCGATAGGCCTTGAGGCGCCATTCCAGCAGCCAGTCCGGCTCTTCCTTGCGCGCCGAGATCAGGGCGATGATATCTTCGTTCAGCCCCTTGGGAAAATCCTCGGTCTCGATATCGGTGACGAAGCCGTATTTATATTTTTCACCGGCGCTGTCGCCGACCTGTCGTACCGTTTCCTTGGTTGCCGCCATGGCTGTTCCTCTAATCCTTCCAGGCTTTACACTTCACGCCGGCCTGCCGTTTCCGTCCCGGGCATGCCGCCTGCGGAGACGGGAAAATCAGGCGGTGTGATCATATCCAGCAGCGTTACTTCCGACAGGGCGGAGGCTATGGCCTCCGAAATGCGGTTCCAGCCGCCGCGCATCGGGCAGAGCATCTCCACCCCGCACTGGTTCTCCGACCCGTCCACGCATTCGGCCAGTGCAATGGGGCCTTCCAGCGCCTCGACGATCTGGGCGATGGAGATATCGGCGGCCGGGCGCGCCAGCGCATAGCCGCCGCCCGCCCCGCGCAGCGAGTCGACGATGCCGGCCCGGGCGAGGATCTTCAGAATCTTGGCGACCGTCGGCACCGGCACGCCGGTATCGGCGGCGATTTCCGCCGTGGTCACCGTCGCCCCCCGCCGGGTGGCCAGAAAACTCAGCACCACAACGCCATAATCCGTGATCTTGTTGAGCTTGATCATTCGCCCTTCACTCCGGGTCGGATGCGGAAGGCTGTATTCCGGCACCCGCCACGCCATTTGACATGCTGATAGAGTACCAAATTAGTACCCTTTAGCCGGATGTATATGATCCAGCTCAAAAATCAAGGCGATAATCGCGCCGTATGATGATTTACCCTGTGCATTGCCTGCAGCGCCACCGGCGGATGCCGCCGCTTGATGCCTGGCCGTCATCGGCCTAACATGCCCGGGAACGGAGCATGTGGGGGGAGCGGAGCAATGCCAATTTCTGCCGCCGTCATCGGTGCCGGCCCGGCCGGCATATACGCCGCCGAGGCACTGGCGCGCAATGTGGATGGCATCACCATCGACATTACCGACCGCCTGCCGACGCCTTACGGCCTGGTGCGCGCAGGCGTTTCCCCCGATCATCAATCGACCAAGGCGGTCTGCCGGGTGCTGGAGAGAACGCTGAAGCGCGATTGCGTCCGCCTACTGGGCAATGTCGCATTGGGCCGGGATGTCAGCCTCGACGAACTGCGCGAAATATACGATATCGTCATTCTCGCCCAGGGAGCCGAAGAAGACCGCCCCCTCGCCATTCCCGGCGAGGATCTGCCCGGCGTTTACGGCTCCATGGATGTGGTGGGCTGGTACAATGCCCATCCCGATCATGTGCGGACCCGCCTGCATCTCGAAAGGATCCGCCACGTCGCCGTGATCGGCAACGGCAATGTCGCCATCGATGTCGCCCGGGTATTGAACCGCACGCCCGAGGAAATGCTGCCGACCGACATGCCCGATTACGCCCTGGACGAGCTGCGCCGCAGCACCATCGAAACGACGTCCGTCCTGGGCCGGCGCGGACCGCTGGAGGCGGCGTTCACCCAGCAGGAAATCACGGAACTGCAGCATATGGCCGATGCGAATATTATCGTGCGTGCCGAACAGATTCCCGCCAGTGCCGACGGCCTGCCGGAGAAGATCCGCAAGGCCAGGGAAGCCAATCTGCGCGCCCTTCGCCAGTATACGGAGCCGCCCAAAGGGGCATCGCGGCGCATTGCATTCGAATTTTTCGCCCGTCCGGTTGCCTTTCTCGGCGATGACAGGCTCCGTTCCCTGCGCCTGGAACGCACCCGCGTGAACGAGGGAGCATGCGAAGGCACGGGCGAATTTTTCGAAATCCCCTGCGACATGGCCGTGACCTGCGTCGGCTACCGCTGCACGCCCCTGCCCGGGCTGACACTGGACGAGCGGGGCATCCTGCCCAATGAGGACGGCCGGATCGGCGACGGTGTCTATGTGGTCGGCTGGGCCAAGCGCGGCCCCTCGGGCACGATCGGCGCCAACCGTTCCGATTCCCAGGATGTGGTCAGGATTATCGCCGAAGATGCCGGAAGGCTCGGCGGCAAGCCGGGGGGGAAGGCGCTCGATACCCTGCTGGATCGCCGCGGCGTCGAAACCGTCGATTTCGCCGGCTGGAAACGGATCGAGGCGGCGGAAACAGCCGCCGCGCGCGAAGGCGCCCCACGGCGCAAGCTGGAAAGCATTGCGGAAATGGTCGCCATTGCCAGGGGCCGGGCATGACGCCGGTCCATATCTGCCAGATCAGCGATCCGCATATCGCCCTCTCCGGCAGCGCCGCCGATAAGCGCTATAACGGCGCGGCGGGGCTGCAGGCGGCGATCGGCCACATCCGCGCCCTGCCCCGCCGGCCCGATGCCGTTGTCATCACCGGCGATCTGGTCTGCGAGGGCAGCACCGGAGAATACGAACGCCTCGCCGCCCTGCTGGCCGGCCTCGACCAGCCGGTCTATCTCGGCGCCGGCAATCACGACGACCGGGACAATCTGCGCCGGATATTCGCCGCAACCCATCCCTATCTGCAGCAGGACGGACCGATCCGCTACCGGCAGCGCGCCGGTGGGGTTGAGATCGTCATGCTCGACACCCTGCAGCCCGGCCTGCACCCTGGCCGTATCGACGAGGACAGCCTTGCCTGGCTGCGCCACTGCCTGAACGATACGGAAACGGCGCCGCTGTTACTGTTTCTGCATCACCCGCCCTTTGTCAGCGGGCTGACGACCATGGATGAAATGCGGCTCGAAAATGCGGAAGCGCTGGCCGCGGTCCTGCAGAATGCCCGGCGGCGGCCGCTGGCGTTGTGTTGCGGTCATCTGCACCGTCCGGCCATGGCATCGCTTGCGGGCATCCCCGTCTGCGCCGCGCCCAGCAGCGCCTTTCACCTCAGCGGCTGGCTGGAACAGCCGGGCAAGCTGGCCCTGTCGGACGAGGCGGGCGGCTTCATGCTGCACCGTATCGGCGAGGGTGGCGCATTATGCAGCCATTTTCTGAGCGTGACGACACAAACCGAACCCGATTTCCTGCAGCGCGACGGCGCATGGCAATAGGCGGCAGAACGGCTCCACATCCCGACTGTCGGAAAAGCCGCAGCACGATCAGACGATATCGCCCCTGTGTTCCTCCCGCATGACATGGCGGTGCATATTGGCCAGCCAGACGCGCCCCTCGCCCGTATAGGTCAGCAGGCGGATGCCTTCGCGGATCTGCGGGTGCAGCACATCCCAGAACAGATCGGGATACCCGTTTTTCAGGGCGACGTGATCGGGATAGCCCAGTTCCTCGCCAATGCCGGATTCGATGAATTCGATGAACAGGCGGCGCATCTTCAGCATGAAATTGGGGTCGGATACCGCGCCGATGATATGGGCTGCCCGCAGCAATCCCGGATAGGTCGCCGTTTCGAGATTTTTCCCCTCCGGCGGCGGAAAACGGGAATATTCGATGATATCGGCCAGGCGCTTGCCGTCCAGCACCGGGTGAACCGCGAAATACCTGCGCACGAAAAGCTTGGAACGCGATGTGAAATACGGCCACAGATAACCGTCGGTCGCCCCGCGGGGAATGGCCAGAACAGCGCCGTCCTCGCCGGTTTCGAACGCCTCTTCCGTATCACCCGGGCAGATGCCGCGCACGAAGCCGAGGGCGAAACACAGCAGCGCCGAAACGAAGGTGGCCCAGTCGCGCGGGCTGACCGTGCCGTCGCGAATGATCTTGCCGCGAAGAATGTCCTGCCCGACGATGGTGACATGGATGGTATGGTCCATATCGTGATAGGGCGCGTTGGAGCGGGCCTGATGGGACAGCGCCATCCGTCCGACATCGCGGATCGTCTGCCGGCATTCGGGCTCCCGCTCGCCGAAGGTGGCGGCATAGACATCGTCCAGATGACGGATGAAGGCATCGATGATCAGATCCGATGGCCGGAACATGTTTTTCCCTCCTCCCCGGTACGGGGTCCGGGCCCTAAAGCACGCTGCGGTGTTCCTGTGAAAACACATGGGTCAGCAGACCCGCCTCCCACTGACGCCCTTCGCGCGTGACCCGCAGATAGCGCAGCGCCGCATCCAGATGATCGTTGACCATCTTCCAGTAGAAGCCCGGATAGGCATCGCGCAGATCCTCGTAGCTCTTATAACCGAGCTTTTCCGTCGCCCCCGTTTCCTCGAACTCGAAAAACAGAAAGGCCAGCTTGCGCAGATAATCGGGATCGGCAAGCTGGCCTATCAGATCGGCCGCCCCGACCAGCCCCGGGAAGCCGGCATTGTCGCGGCCGTCGCCGCTGACCGGCACCGGGAAGCGGGTATATTCGATATTGGCGGCGACGGCATCGGCATCGATCACCGGATGATCATGAAAGCGCCAGCGCACGAACATCTTGCCCCGCTCCACATGATAGGGGGTGAGATAGGCATCGGTCGCCCCTTCGGGAATTTCGATCAACTGCCCCTCGGTATCGATAACGGCCTGCCCCGCCTTGTCCAGCGGGCAGATGCCGCGCACATAGCCGATATCGTGGCACAGCAGGGAAACGATGAAGTTCACCCATTCATGGGAGGTCAGCGACCCTTCCAGCAGGTATTTGCCACGCAGGATTTCCTGCCCCACCAGGGTCACCATCATGCTGTGCTGCATATCGTGATAGAGCGCATCGGAATTGGCGATGATCTCCATCGCCATCGAACTGGCCGAAAGAATGGCCTGGGTATGTTCCGGCCAGACATCGCCGAACAGGCGCCGATGGGTATGCGCCAGGCGGTTCTGGAAATCCTCCATCAGCACGGCATTGGCATCAAAGGTTTCCATACCGCCTCCTCCGGATCATTCGGCCGCATCGCTCAGCGGCGCATCGAGGCCCATCTGCCAGAAATCCGCCTCCAGCCGGGCGGCGGTACGGAAGATCCGGCACAGATCGTCGAAACGCCTTTCATTCAGCCGCGCGGCGGCCAGGGCATCCAGCTGATCGCGCGCGGACAGGGCCAGTTGCTGGTATTCGTCTCCGGCATACATTTCGATCCAGGAACGATAGGGATTGCCGGCCAGCACCGCCGTCTCGCCAAGCCAGGCGCCGATTTCCGCATAGCCGATCACACAAGGGGCCAGGGCGCAGTAGAGGTCGAGCACATCGCCCTGCATGCCCGTATCGAGCACAAAGCGGGTATAGGCGAGGTTGGCCCCCTCCTCCCCGACGGATTCGAGCGAGGCCGGATCGATCCCCCATTGGCGGCAATAATCCACATGCAGGGCGATTTCCGTTTCCAGCAGACCGTTGAGGATCGCGGCGGCGGCGCGCATATCCGCCAGTGTCGCCGATTTGTAGACCGCAAGCGCATAGGCCCGCGAAAACTGGATCAGGAACAGATAATCCTGCACCAGATAGTGGCGAAAACAATGTTCCGGCAGGCGACCGTCGCCCAACGCCTGCACGAAGGGATGGCGT
>JALXAG010000258.1 GCA_026992315.1 Sneathiellales bacterium
GGTGATACCGGCGGGCCTTTTCATATCCGGTTCATATCCGGCTTTCGCTGCCGCTATGCCCCCTTGGCCAGGCCGAGGGTTTTCAACGCTTCCGTGATCTCGTCCAGAATGGCCGGATCGTCGATGGTCGCGGGCATCTTCCAGGGCCGGTCGTCGGCAATGGCGCGCATGGTGCCGCGCAGCACCTTGCCCGAACGGGTTTTGGGCAGACGCTTGACCACCACCGCCATTTTGAAGGCGGCGACGGGACCGATACGCTCGCGCACCAGCGACACCAGCTCGGAAACCACGGTGCCGTGATCCTTGTCCACACCGGCCTTGAGCACGACAAAACCGACCGGCAGTTGCCCCTTGAGTTCGTCGGCAACGCCGATAACGGCGCATTCGGCCACATCCGGATGTTCGGCCAGCACCTCTTCCATCGCGCCGGTGGACAGGCGATGCCCGGCGACATTGATGATGTCGTCCGTGCGGCTCATGATGTAGACATAGCCGTCCTCGTCGATATAGCCGGCATCGGACGTATTATAATAACCGGGGAAGGCATCCAGATAAGCCGATTTAAAGCGCTCGTCCGCCTGCCACAGCGTCAGCAGGCACCCCGGGGGCAGCGGCAGCTTCAGCGCAATGGTGCCCATTTCGCCCGCGGGCAGCGGATTGCCGCCCTCATCCAGCACCTGGATATCATAGCCCGGCACCGCCTTGGTCGGACTGCCGTATTTTACCGGGAACATGCCAAGACCGACGCAATTGGCCGCGATCGGCCAGCCGCTTTCCGTCTGCCACCAGTGATCGATCACCGGCACCTTCAGCTGCTGTTCCGCCCATTTGATGGTTTCCGGATCGGCCCGTTCACCGGCCAGGAACAGGGTGCGGAATTTGCTGAGATCGTATTGGCCGATCAGCTTGCCTTCGTGATCCTGCTGGCGGATCGCCCTGAAGGCGGTCGGCGCCGTGAACAGGGCCACCGCCCCATGCTCGGAAATCACCCGCCAGAAGGCGCCGGCATCGGGGGTGCCGACGGGCTTGCCCTCATACATGATGGTGGTGCAACCGTGCAGCAACGGGCCATAGACGATATAGGAATGGCC
This sequence comes from Sneathiellales bacterium, assembly GCA_026992315.1. Lineage (GTDB taxonomy): Bacteria > Pseudomonadota > Alphaproteobacteria > Minwuiales > Minwuiaceae > JALXAG01. The sequence goes on from JALXAG010000258.1 coordinate 1,092, forward strand.
GACCACCCAGCCGACATCGGATGCCGCCCAGAACACCTCCCCGGGATCGATGCCGTAGATGTTCTTCATCGACCATTTCAGCGCCACCGCATGGCCGCCATTGTCGCGCACCACCCCCTTGGGCTGACCCGTCGTGCCCGAAGTATAGAGGATGTAAAGCGGATCCGTCGCCGCCACGGGCACGCAGGCAGCGGCATCGGCATTTGCCGTCAGGGCTTCCCAGTCATGGCAGCGCGGATCGGAGAGCACCGCCTCGCGAACGTTGCGCCGCTGATACAGCACGATGCTTTCCGGCTTGTGCGCCGACTGCTCTATCGCATCCAGCACCAGCGGCAGATATTCGATCACGCGGCCCGGTCCGATACCGCAGGAGGCCGTCACAATCGCCTTCGGCGTGGCATCGTCGATCCGGGTTGCCAGTTCATGAGGGGCGAAACCGCCGAAAACCACCGAATGAATGGCGCCGATGCGCGCACAGGCCAGCATGGCAATCGCCGCCTGAGGAATCATCGGCATGTAGATCAGCACCCGGTCTCCCTTGGCGACGCCGAGCCCGGCCAAAGCCCCGGCAAAGCGCGCCACCTCGTCCAGCAGGCCGGCATAGGTGAATTTCTCGATCACGCCGGTTACCGGGCTGTCGTAAATCAGGGCCGCCTGATCGCCCCGCCCCGCCTCCACATGCCGGTCGAGGCAGTTATAACAGGTGTTCAGCTCCCCGCCCGCGAACCAGCGATAGAACGGCGCCCGGCTGTCGTCGAGAACCCTGTCCCACTTGCGGTACCAGGAAATGTCTGAAGCCGCCTCCGCCCAGAAGTCTTCGGGATTCTCGATGGAACGGCGGTAAACCTCGTCATAACGTGCGCTCATTACATGCCCCCTGATTACTGGAACCGCTGTATTGTCTTGCAGCGACGAAACTATGTTACAAAAATTTGTGTCCATATGGCCAGAACCTGCCCCGCGAGAGCCTTGAGAGCATTTTTTCACCCCTTTTGCAATGCGACGAAATGCATCCATACGGCGGCACCCTTGATCGGCCGGCCTGTTTTCGGTTTATTCGGGCAAAGGCGGATCATCAATGGAGACAGGCATGCCCAGTATCTTCCGGAACGGACTGGACAGGAACGAGGCCAATTACACCCCCCTCTCACCGCTGAGCTTTCTGCGCAAGGCGGCGGAGACCTATCCGCAACGCATCAGCATCCTGCACGGGGCACAACGGTTCCGCTGGGCCGAAACCTATGAGCGCTGCCGCCGCCTGGCATCGGCACTGGCCACACGCGGCATCGGCAAGGACGATGTCGTGGCGATCATGGCCCCCAATATTCCGGCCATGTATGAGGCTCATTTCGCCGTCCCGATGACCGGCGGGGTGCTGAACACGCTCAATATCCGCCTCGATCCGCCGGCGCTGGCCTATTGCCTGCGTCATGGCGAGGCGAAGGTCCTGCTCTGCGACAGCGAATTTTCCGCCCCGATCGCAGAGGCGCTGAAGCTTCTCGACAACCCGCCGCTGGTGATCGATATCTGCGATTCGCAGGGGCCGGGCGGCGAGCGGATCGGCGAAACGGAATACGAGGAATTTCTCGGCACCGGCGATCCCGAATTCATCTGGCATCTGCCGGGGGACGAATGGGATGCCATATCCCTCAATTATACCTCCGGCACCACGGGCAATCCGAAGGGCGTGGTCTATCATCATCGCGGCGCCTATCTGAATGCGCTGGGCAATATTCTCTCCTGGGGCATGAACGGGCAGCCGCGCTATTTGTGGACACTGCCGATGTTCCATTGCAACGGCTGGTGTTTCCCCTGGACCATTGCCGCCATTGCCGGCACCAATATCTGCCTGCGCAATGTCACTTCCGAAAACATCTATCGTGCCATCGCCGAGGACGGGGCCACCCATCTGTGCGGCGCGCCCATCGTCATGCAGATGATTACCAACGCTCCGGAAGCGGCGAAACGCGCCTTTTCCCATACGGTACACATGATGACCGCTGCCGCGCCGCCGCCCGCCGCCGTTCTGGCGGAAATGGAACGCCAGGGCTTCGACGTCACTCATGTCTACGGGCTTACGGAAACCTACGGGCCGGCGGTGGCCTGTGCCTGGCATGACGAATGGAACGAACTGCCCCTTGAGGAACGCGCACGCAAAAAAGCGCGCCAGGGCGTGCCCTATCAGGTGGAGGAAGACCTGCAGGTCGCCGACCCCGAGACCATGCAGCCGGTACCCAGGGACGGCAAAACCATCGGCGAAGTGATGATGCGCGGCAATATCGTCATGCGCGGTTATCTGAAAAACCCGGAAGCGACGGCAGAAGCCTTCCGCGGCGGCTGGTTCCACAGCGGCGATCTCGGTGTCTGGCACCCCGACAACTATATCGAGCTCAAGGACCGCTCCAAGGACATCATCATCTCGGGCGGCGAGAACATTTCCTCGATCGAGGTGGAGGACACCATCTACACCCATCCGGCAGTGCAGGCCGTCGCCGTCGTCGCCAAGCCGGACGAGAAATGGGGCGAAACCCCCTGCGCCTTTGTCGAACTGAAGCCGGGCGAAACGGCGACGGAAGAAGAAATCATCGCCCATTGCCGGGACCGGCTGGCCCATTTCAAATGCCCGCGCCACGTCATCTTCGGCCCGCTGCCGAAAACGGCAACCGGCAAGATTCAGAAATTCCAGCTTCGCAAGCGCTTCGCTTCACAGGGCTGAGCCCGGCAGAAGATAACGGCTGAAACACAAGCTCGGAGATGATTCCAAGCCTGGGGATAAACGAGCCTGGAGACAAAACCGCAAGCGCACATGCGGCCTGGCCTTGAAAACGGAGCCTTGAAAATGCGAAGGCCCGCCAAACGGCGGGCCTGAATTTCAACTGGCGCGGATATTTTCTATCTCTTCCTTGATGCGCAGCTTTTCTTTCTTGAGCTGCGCGATCCTGATACTGTCGGGATTGGGGCGGATGGTCTCGTCGGAAATCATGTTTTCCAAACGGTTGTGCTTCTCGCGAAGCTGAAGCAGATGACCTTCGTAGTTCACCGTCGACGTCCTCCTGTCTAGGGTCCGTGCCAACGCCCCTTGTTGTCATAAAAGGGACACTGTATTGAAACATATTCCGGCTGGCTTGTCAGCCGATTCCTGCGGAAAACAAGGCAATACCGGCTGGTAAAAATTCCTTTTTTCCGCCCGATGAAATCAAGCGAACGGGGTGCCGAGGTGGCCAGAAATCACAGCCCGTCCCGCAAGGGAACAGCCAGCGAAACAAGCACCGGCGACAATGCGCGTCTGATCGTCGGCATCAGCGGTGCCTCGGGCACGGTGCTGGGGCGGCGCATTCTCGAATTGTGCCGGGAATTGCCGGTTGAAACCCATCTGGTGATCTCGCGTGCCGGAGAAATGACCGCGGCCTATGAAACCGGCGACAAACGCACCGATCTGGCCGCCCTGGCCGACCGCCATTACGCGATCAACGATATCGGCGCGGCAATCGCATCCGGATCCTACCGCAGCCACGGCATGATCATTGCGCCCTGTTCGATCAAAACCATGAGCGAAATCGCCACCGGCGTCACCGGCAATCTGCTGACCCGTGCCGCCGACGTCATGCTGAAGGAGCGCCGCCCCCTGGTTCTCATGGTCCGGGAAATGCCCCTGCATGCCGGCCATCTGCGCAACATGCTCAGCCTGGCGGAGCTTGGCGCCATCATCGCCCCGCCGGTGCCGGCCTTCTACGACCGCCCGCGCGATATCGATGAAATGGTGGAACAAATGGCGGCGCGCGCGCTCGATCTCGCCGGTATCGACAACCCGTATCTGCACAGATGGCAGCAGGAGGAAGACTGAACCCTGCTGCCTGCCGCCTCAGGCAATGATATCGGGCAGCAGGTAATATTCCAGCTTGGTAATCTCGTCCTTCAGCGCCAGCTTGCGTTTCTTCATCCGCTGAAGCTGCAGCTGATTATAGGGCGCCTTCTCGCCAAGCGCGGCAATCGCCTGATCGAGATCCTGATGTTCAAGCTGCAAACTGGCCAGGCGGGCTTCAAGCTCCGCGCGTTTCTCGTCGCTCAACCTGATCGTCATGGCAGAAGGATCATCATTTCACATTTCTTGTCGATCGGTTCCCCCGATCGGCAGACGATGAATCGGCAATGGCCATAATATCACCAAACCCGCCGATCCCAAACAACGGCCTGTCCCCAAACAACAGTTGCCCTTTGCCGGATGTCAGTCCTGCTCGCCGCGCATCTGCGCCTTACGGGCATACATCGCCTTATCCGCCTCGTCGAGCGCGGTTGCGACCTCCACCCCCGGCTTGATGGTGTAAACACCGTGAGCGGCCCGTATGGGAATTTTCTCCCCTTCCCATTCGAAGGGATATTCCTCCAGCGCCGCCACCAGGGACTGGGCCTTGTCACGGGCGACATTCTCATCGGCATGAACCAGGATAACGCCGAATTCATCGCCGCCGAGGCGACCGATAATGTCGGATTCACGGATATTGGCCCGCAGCACCCTGGCCACATGCGCCAGCGCCGCATCGCCACCGGCATGACCGTAGCGGTCATTGATCTGCTTGAAGTCGTTCAGATCGATGTAAACCAGACTGGCCGGCGCGTTGTAACGTTCGGAAAAGGATTTGATACGGGACAGTTCGCGCACGAAGGCGCGGCGGTTGAACACGGGCACCAGCGGATCCTGATCGGCATAGTTCTCCAGCTCCTCCAGACGGCGCTGAGCATTCTCCACTTCCTGCCGGAGACGGCCGACCTCCTCCATCAGCGTCATGATGGCGGCGCGCACCTTCGGCGTCAGCTCCGCCTCCGGAATTCCCATGATGGATGTTGTATCGCTGATTTCCCGCGGGGCGGAGGCGGAAGCCGCCCCACGCTTGCCGCCACGGCCCGTATTGATGCGCCCGACCGGTGTCGCCGGCCTCGTGCCACTGATTTTCATCGGCTCTCTTGATCCATGAACCCTGCCCTACAGTCTAGATGGTGGTCCTGCTATGTCCATACAATTCTGCTTCGCATGCGCGGTTGCGCAAAGCCCGTCCCCCTTATAGGGAAGCGATATTGACAGAGGTTTAAGAGAGAGGCTTATCATTCACATTGCCCCGCTGCGGCCGATGCCTATAATGCGGCGCCACCGGATCAACCGCAACAGGGGAACGGCATGGCCATTTCCAGCGATACCGCGCCGCTTGTCGGCATCATCATGGGCAGCCAGTCCGACTGGGAAACCATGCGCCATGCCGCAGAAACCCTGACGGCGCTGGAGATCGGCCACGAGGTGCGCATCGTCTCGGCCCACCGCACCCCGAAGCGCCTGTACGATTACGCCGCGACGGCAAGGGAAAGAGGGCTGAAGACAATCATCGCCGGCGCCGGCGGGGCGGCCCATCTGCCTGGCATGTGTGCCGCCATGACCCCGCTGCCGGTAATCGGCGTGCCCGTCGAAAGCCGGGCGCTGAAAGGCATGGACAGCCTGCTTTCCATCGTTCAGATGCCCGCGGGCATTCCCGTCGCCACCGTTGCAATCGGCCGCGCCGGCGCCGTCAATGCCGCCCTGCTGGCCGCGGCCATGCTCGGCGCCTTCGATGACGGCATTGCCGCCCGCCTCGATGACTGGCGCAGACGCCAGAGCGAGGCGGTCGCCGAAACCCCCACCGATGAAACCTGAAAGCGGGGCACCAATGCAGGAAGACGGGATCGTTCCCCCCGGATCGGTCATCGGCATTCTCGGCGGCGGGCAGCTTGGGCGGATGCTGGCAATCGCCGCCGCCCGCCTCGGCTATCGCTGCCGCATCTTCGCGCCCGAGGCCGATCCCCCCGCGGCCCGCGTTGCCGACGGTCATCATTGCGCGGCTTACGAAGACGAAAAGGCCCTGAGCGATTTCGCCGCGCAGGTCGATGCCATCACCCTGGAATTCGAGAATATTCCCACGGAAACGATCGAATTTCTCGCCCGGCACAAGCCCGTGCGCCCGGGCGCCCGTCTTCTTGCCGTCAGCCAGGACCGGCTGAGGGAGAAGGAAGCGATCAATGCGCTGGATATCGCCACCGCGCCCTTCTGCCCTGTAGACGGCCTGGATGGACTGCATAAAGCGCTGCAATCCATCGGCATGCCGGCCATCCTCAAGACCCGCCGTTTCGGCTATGACGGCAAGGGACAAGCGGCCATCCGCAATGAGGAGGATATCGCCCCGGCATGGGAAGCCATGGCGGGTGCCCCCGCCATTCTGGAGGGTTTCGTCGATTTTACTTGCGAAATTTCCGTCATCGTCGCCAGAAACAGCCGTGGCGAAATCGCCATTCACGGCCCGGTGGAAAACCGTCACCGCAACCACATTCTGGACGTGACCATCGCCCCGGCCCCCATTGCGCCCGCCATGGCGGAAGCGGCCTGCGCGCTGGGGCGGCGGCTGGCGGCGGGGCTGGAGCTGACCGGGCTGATGACGGCGGAGCTGTTCGTTACCGCCGACGGCCGCCTGCTGGTCAACGAAATCGCCCCCCGCACCCATAACTCGGGTCATTTCACCATAGAGGCCTGCCACACCAGCCAGTTCGAACAGGCGATCCGCGCCTTGTGCGGCCTGCCATTGGGCGATCCCGGCCAGCATGCCCGGGCGGTCATGAAAAATCTGATCGGCGATGACGCAAGGCACTGGCGGGAAATCCTCAGCGACGGCCGCGCCCATCTGCACCTTTACGGCAAGGAGGAAGCCCGCCCCGGGCGCAAGATGGGCCACGTCACCTGGCTGTATCCGGATGCGGGCAATGACGGCGATTCAAAGATGCCGTGGCCGCCGGCACAGCTTCCCGAAATCCCCCAGGCGCCCGCCGAGTGAGCGCAGGCGGCCCTTGGCCTTTTCGAACTGCATGACATTCTCGATCCGCCGGTCGAGAAATGCCCAGCTCTGCGCATAATCCTCGCTCTCATCGTTCAGCCATACCAGAAGGGTGCTGCTGTAGACCCCGGCGAGAATCATCCGCTTGGTGTAGAAGTTGAAGTCGGTGGCCGTATCCCCGGCCGCCCGCCAGATGACATGACAGGTGTTATACAGGCTGCGCGCAGCCAGAGGGGCATTCTGCGGCAGCGACAATACGGCAACCGCCCGGCGGATGGCTTCCTTATGGGGCTCGTTCTGTTCCAGACGGGTGCGAATGGCAAAGGCGATGCGTTCGCGGATGCGCATCGTCGCAAGCCCCGCAGTCTCCAGCGCCGCGACCATGCGGCGGTCGGCCTCTGCCAGATGATATTCCAGCAGCTCCATGGCGCCGCCGGGAAAGGCGCGCACGGCTTCCATCTCGTCAATGCCGAGATCCCGGGCCGCACCGGTCAGCACCTTGTCCTGCCAGCCATCGAAGGGAACATGCAACAATGCCGCCTCATGCACGTCATGGCGCAGGGCGTTCAGCGCCTTCAGGGCTTCATCGGTTGCCGGCATCGTTGCGCACTTTACTGTTGTCCTTGTAGTAATGTCTCATTTCGCTTTCATAAATGAGATGGTTCAGATCGTCCATGCGCTCAGGATATAAAATACCTTCCAGGTGATCGCATTCGTGCTGCAGCACCCGGGCCGCGATTCCGTGCATCTTCCCCTGGAAAATGCGCCCTTCCATGTCCTGAAAGCGGTATTCCACACATTTGTAACGGGGCACCAGACCGCGCAGGCCCGGCAGCGACAGACACCCTTCCCAGTTATACTCGATCTCGTCGCCCACCGGCTTCAGCCTGGGATTGATCAATACGCTCGGCCCGTCGGCAAGCCGGGCCAGTTCTTCATCGGAGAGTTTTTGCTCCTGCGGCCAGAAGCGCAGGGGCGGCGAATCGATAACCACCACGCACAGGCTGACGCCGATCTGCGGGGCCGCTATGCCCACCCCGCCATAGGCTTCCATGGTATCGGCCATATCCGCCACCAGATCATGCAGCGAATCTGCCAGACCGGCGGCCACGGCATCGGAACGGCGCCTTAATTGCGGGTGGCCCATTTTCAGTATTTCGATGATAGCCATGCCTCATCCTACACCAGCATGCAGGTGGCATGCAAAGCCCGGGGCGCAAATTCCGGGGGCTGATTTCCGGAATCCGGTTGCCGAAGCCCGGTGCCGGGACTTCACAAACAATGCCGCCTGTGCTAATTGTATCTGAGTGATGGCCTTGCGCCTTCATGGGTTTTTTTCGATGCAATCACGACCGCCGCGATGTGATGACACTATCGCGGGCGGGTGTGGTTGCTTTTAGCGCGCTGATGCCCTATAGAACGGGCAACAGCGATTTGGCCATAACCTTAACTGAAAGAGAGAAGTGATCAGGTGCTGATACACGTTCGCGACAACAACGTCGACCAGGCCCTCAAGGTCCTCAAGAAGAGGATGCAGCGCGAAGGCATTTTCCGCGAGATGAAGCAGCGCAAGGCTTATGAGAAGCCCTCGGAGCGCCGCGCCCGCGAAAAGGCGGAGGCAATCCGCCGGGCCCGCAAGCTGGCCCGCAAACGCGCGCTGCGTGAAAGCGGCATGGTCTCCGCCCGCGGACGGCGCTGATTGCCCCTTCTTTCCGCCGGGACCGGCGTACGATCGGCCAGGCTGAAAAATCATCGCTGAAGCGATACGAAACCGTCAGGATCCCCTGGCGGTTTTTTATATTGCGGCCTGCGTTGTCGCAGTAACGCATTCTTCCGCTACAACGATTTTTCAGCCATGGCGTTGCAGCGGCGAACATAAAAAAAGCCCCCGCCGGAAAACGGCGGGGGCCGGTACGATGATCCGAAGATGTGTAAGCGTCAAACCACCCTGACGATTTCCTCGCACAGGGCCTTGGCATCGGCAAACAGCATCATGGTGTTGTCGGCATAGAACAGTTCGTTATCGATGCCGGCATAACCGGGCGAGAGCGAGCGCTTGACGAACAACACCGTTCCCGCCTTGTCCACCTCCAGAATGGGCATGCCGTAGATCGGGCTCTGCGGATCGTCCCGGGCGGCCGGGTTGGTCACATCGTTGGCGCCGATCACAAAAGCGACATCGGCGGACTGAAACTCGGAATTGATCTCTTCCAGTTCATAGACATCGTCATAGGGCACCTGCGCCTCGGCCAGCAGCACGTTCATATGCCCCGGCATCCGCCCGGCGACGGGATGAATGGCGAATTTCACCTCCACCCCTTCTTCCTTCAGGAATTCATACATTTCCCGCAGCGCATGCTGCGCCTGCGCCACCGCCATGCCGTATCCCGGCACGATGATGACCTTGGAGGCATTGCGCATGATGAAGGCCGCATCCTCAGCCGAGCCGGACTTGACCGGCTTGTCGCTGCGCTGGGCGGCAGCGCCGCCGGCATCCTCGCCGCCGAAACCGCCGAGAATCACATTGAAGAAGGAGCGGTTCATCCCCTTGCACATGATATAGGAGAGAATGGCACCGGAAGAGCCGACCAGGGCGCCGACGAT
>JALXAG010000259.1 GCA_026992315.1 Sneathiellales bacterium
AATGCCGGAAATCAACCTGCCTGCGGCCCGGGCGGGGCTGATACCGACACGGGCCTGGAAACTGGCCTCCATCGGTCGGCGCTGGCAGCAGGGGGAAACCCTGGTCACCGGCATCGGTCAGGGCTATGTACAGGCTTCGCCGCTGCAACTGGCGCTGATGACGGCACGGCTGGCCAATGGCGGGCGGCCGGTGGCGGCGAAACTGGTGGTGGAACGCGGCGCCGAAGCGGCAGAATTGCCGGAACCCGTGGTAAGTCAGGCGGTTTTGCGCCCGGTTCTGGAGGGAATGATCGGGGTCACCAGCGGCCGCCGGGGCACGGCGCGGCGGGCCCAGATCAAGGAGCCGCAATGGCGCATGGCGGGCAAGACCGGCACGGCGCAGGTCAAGCGTATTACCAAGGCCGAACGCGACAGCAGGGTGCTGAAAAATGAGGAACGTCCATGGGAAGAGCGCGATCACGCCCTGTTCGTCGCCTATGCGCCGATCGAAAAACCGCGTTATGCGGTGGCGGTGGTGATCGAACATGGCGGCAGCGGTTCCGGTACTGCGGCACCGGTGGCACGCGATATCCTGCGTGAAACCCAGCGTCTGGATCCGTTGGGACGGCCCGGGCGCGAACGCCTGGTATCCGATGACGATGCATGGAGGCGCGGCTGATGAGCTTCAGCAGACAGGACGATATCCGCCTGAGTCTGGGCCAGCGTCTTCTGGCGGTGAACTGGGGGCTGTTTCTGCTGATTGTTGCGGTGGCCAGCGTCGGTTTCGCCATGCTTTATTCGGCTGCCGGTGGCTCTTATGAGCCCTGGGCGATCCGTCAGATGATCCGTTTCGCCGGCGGGGTGGTGCTGATGCTTACCGTCGCCGTGGTCGATCTCAGGGTCTGGATGCGCTATGCCTATGTGCTCTATGGCTTGTCGCTGCTGCTGCTGGTCGGGGTCGAGGTGGCGGGAACCGTCGGCATGGGCGCGCAGCGGTGGATCAATCTCGGCATTATCCAGCTCCAGCCTTCGGAACTGACCAAGATCACGCTGATACTGGCCCTGGCGCGTTATTTTCACGGCCTCTCCTATGCCGATGTCGGCCGTATTCCCCGTTTGATACCGCCATTGCTGATGATCGGGGTGCCGATGGCACTGGTGTTGCGCCAGCCCGATCTGGGTACGGCGTTGCTGCTGGCAATCGGCGGGGTGACGATCTGTTTTCTCGCAGGCGTGCGTGTCTGGAAATTCGCTCTTGCCGGAGGCAGCATTCTGGCGGCCCTGCCTGTGGCCTGGAGCTATCTCGAAGATTATCAGAAACAGCGTATCTATACCTTCCTCGATCCCGAGCGCGATCCGCTGGGTGCCGGTTATCATATTACCCAATCCAAGATCGCTCTTGGCTCAGGCGGCATTTTCGGCAAGGGGTTCCTGCAGGGTACGCAAAGCCATCTGAATTTTCTGCCGGAAATGCAGACCGATTTCATCTTCACCATGTATGCCGAGGAATTCGGACTTTTCGGCGGGCTGGCGCTGTTGGGGCTGTATTTCCTCATCCTTGCCTATGGCTATTTCATTGCCCTGCGTTGCCGCAGCCAGTTCGGGCGGTTACTGGGGCTTGGTATCGTGACAACGTTCTTCCTGTTCGTTTTCATCAATGTCGCCATGGTCATGGGGCTGGTGCCGGTGGTCGGGGTGCCGCTGCCGCTGATTTCCTATGGCGGGACATCGATGCTGACGCTGATGATCGGTTTCGGTCTGTTGATGAGCGTATCGATCTTTCGCGATGTGCAGATACCGGTAACGGCGGCCCGGCTGTTCTGATGATTTCAGCCGGTCCGGGCAGCGGTGAAAAATTTCCTGCATGACGCCGATTCCTGCTTGCCAAGAAACGGGCCTTGGGTTATTGAAACTCCCTGCGCGGCCCTGCCGCAGGCCATTACGGGTGCATAGCTCAGTTGGTAGAGCAGCTGACTCTTAATCAGCGGGTCCAAGGTTCGAGTCCTTGTGCACCCACCAATTAAACCCCTGGAAACATTCACGTTTCCGGGGGTTTGATTTTTCAGCCCCGGATGTTTGGCTATGTCCGTCGGTGCATCGCGCCGCCATCATTCGCTGCAGTCCGCTTTCATTGCCGTCCAGTCAAATCCTAAGGGCGGTCCGGCATTCCCGGTGTCGGTTGCGGCAGACAGGGCGGCGGTGCGTTCGTCGGTTCCGGGATGGGTCGAGAGAAATTCGGGCAAAACGATGCCCTCACGGTTTTTTTCCCGCTTCGCCATGGCCCGTAACAGCCGGGCCAGCGGCCGGGTTGCAATTCCGGCCTGTTGCAGCAGGGCGATGGCGGTACGGTCAGCCTCGCGCTCCATATCGCGGCTGTAGGACAGATTGGCAGCCATGCCGGCGATATTGGCCAGGGTGCCGCTACCGAACAACAGGCCGAACATATTGGTCAGGCCGAGTTGGCGGATTAGTCCCGCCGTCGGGTGCAGGGCGCGGATATGGCCGATTTCATGGGCGATGACCCCGGCCAGTGCCGCCGCGCCGTCATTGCGGCCGAGAGCCCCGGCCTCTTCGATCAGTCCGCGATAGAGGACGATGCGTCCGCCTGGCAGGGCCAGGGCGTTGATTATCGGTGCATCGACAATGGCGATGGTGATTTTCGGCCGCTCTTCATCGCCTTCTGTCAGTCGCGCGATCAGCGGGCGCAGGATGCCGGTATTGCTGCACAGGTGTGTGCCGTCCATGGTAACCGCATCCCAGGCCTGACGGCCGAGGGCATCGCGCACGGCCGCTGGCAGCATGGAGGCGGCCGTACGGGTAATTGCCGGCACAGCCATATAGAGGAGCCCCGCTGTTGCGACCGGCAGAGCGATCAGCGCTGCATGACGCAACCATTGATGCGGTCGGGGAAATGACCGGTTTTGCAGATGCGGTGCGTGGCGGTAAAGGGCCGTGGCGGCTTTCAGGCTCTGCAGTCTGATCCGGCCGCTTTTCCCATCGCATTTGAGCAGTATCTGCGGATCGCCCTTTCCGCCGGCGGCGATCTCCAGCCCGGCATAGGGCCAAATGGCAAGCGGTGCTGAGTCACCCTGCCTTTCCTGTGCGTGAAAGGGGATGATGCGCAGCCCGTTATTGCAGAACAGCAGATGTACTTCATGCGCCACCGCTGTCTGCCCGTCGAAATAACGTGCGGGGAAAGGGCCGGAG
>JALXAG010000260.1 GCA_026992315.1 Sneathiellales bacterium
GCGCAAACGACAAGGCGTTGCCCTCATGAATGCCGCGCCGCCATCGGGGCGTCCGCCTCCCTTCCTGCGCATCATCGCCCGGCAGGATGGTGCGCTCGTTCTTTACGATTCGCTCTCCGGCGCGGCCGCGACCCTGCCGGCGACGGCCATCGACGATCTGGCATCCGAACGAGACCCCGGCAAGGCGCTTCAGAACATCCTGGATGAAACGGGGCTCAGCTGTACCGATCCCGCCCATGACCGGGCGGTGTTCGAGGCCCATTGCCACGCCAACCGGGCCGATACGCCGGAACGCAACAGCTTCCGCATCGGCTTTCTGCTCGACAGGCTGGATGAAGCGCAGCTGAACGTGGCGGTCGCGGCCGCGCGGGAGGAAATGAACCGCCGCCGCAACGCGCCGCTTTTCCTGCATTTCTGGACATGGTCCGCCGCAGCCTTCGCCGCCTTGCACGGCACCATGCAGGCATTGACCGCCGCAGGCCCGTCCCCCGGCGCCCGCGCCGCGGATATCAGCCTGACGCTCGATGCCTCCTTTCCCGCCGATGACCGGGCGGAAGAAACCCTCGAAGCCTTTTCAGCCCTCTGCGGCGGCACCTGCCAGGCGGTGTTCATGCTGCATGAAACGGCCCTGGAAAAGGCGGGTTCGGCTCAGGCCTATGCCCATGAGGTGTTCCGCTGGCAGTCCCTGTTCTTCCGTTTTGGCTTCACCCCGGCCTTCATCCTGCTGATCGGCCCCGCCAGCCGGAAAACCATGGGTGAGGATTTTTTCGAAGAGCTGTGTTTTTCCGGCGTCTATCCGCGCAATATCCATATGAGCTTCGTCATGAGCCCCCCGGATGAAGCCGCCATAAGCTGTGAAATGCACGGGCTGGACGGCCATCTCTATGCCGATGCCGCCACGACGTTGCTCAGCCGGGCGACCCATCGGATTGTCGAGCCGCTGGCGCTGGGCTATGGCGATGCCCTGCGCGGCGCCCTGAGCCGCGATGCCCGCTGGCCGCGCTTTTATCACTGTCCTTATACCCGCCCGACTCTTTTCTTCGCCGGCGACCATGCCGGCGCCTGCCCCGTGGCCCTGACCCGCGCCGCCACGGGGGATCGCGGTATCGCCCCCCTGCTCAGCCCGGCGCAGAACCCGGATGCCGCCCTGATGAGCCGCTGGCGGCAACGCGGCCCCCACAGCATCGATGCCTGCCGGGGCTGCGGGGCGGCGGCGCTGTGTGCTTCGGGCTGCCCGCTCGCGGCTTTTGAGAAACACGGCAGCATCGATGCCCCGGATTGCCCGCCGGTGGAGGCGATCGACAAGGCCCTTGGCGCATTGCTGACGCAAGAGGCCGGTACCGCCGGATAAGGAAATCTGAAATGCTCAAACAACAGCCTGCAGAAAGCGACCCCGCCACCGCCACAATGCCGGATCCGGATCCGGAAAAGGACCCTCTGAGCGCCATCATACCGGCACCGGTTTTCGCGGCCCTGAAGGGTTCGCGCACCCTGACCGATGAAATGAATTTCGTCGACGTACAGTTCGCGTTGCGCTCCGTCCATGCGCGGGAAGAATGGTTCCGCTCCATCATGGCCAAGCCGCGCCGCCATCCCGTGCCACATGCCGTTCAGATCGAATTCACCCAGCGCTGCAATCTGACCTGCGATTTCTGCTATAATGACAGCGGTCCGAAGAACCGCGATGAACTGGATCTGGACACGCTTGAACGGCTGTGTGCCGAAATCGTCGCCCTCGGCACCGGCGAGGTGATTATCTCCGGCGGCGAACCGCTGATGAAACCCCGCCACATGGATCTTCTTCTCTCGCGGATCGGCGATGCGGGCATCCCCATCCATGTCCTGACCAATGGCCTGCTTCTCAACCGCGAATGGCTGGAAAAATTCCACCGCGCCGGCGTGGTGACGGTTCAGGTCAGCCTCGATGGCGGGGATGCGGCCATTCACGACCGCATCCGCGGGCGCAAGGGCGCCTGGGCCACGACGCTGGAAGCCCTGGCCATGGCGCATGCCGCCGGGTTTCATACCTTCGTTTCCACCGTGCTGACGCGCGATAACGTCCACACCCTGCCCGATCTTGTCGAAGCCGCCTATCTGTGCGGATGCGACAATCTCAATATCGGCGATCTGATCACCTGGGGGCGCGGCGATGCCTTCATGGAAAACAGCCTGCAAGCGGGCGGTGCCTGCACCAACGAACAATTCGACGAGGCCACGGAATATCTGATCCGCCAGGCGGAAATGCTGGAAGGGCGCATGGCCGTCCGCCTGGCCGTGAATATGTATTTCTTCATCTGCCAGCTCAAGCTGAAGGGACAGGAAAGCATCCTGATCCGCGGCGACGGCAGCGTCAGGCCCCATTGCACCCTCTCGGGCATCGTCGCCGGCAACATCCACGAAACACCGCTGCAGCGCATATGGGAGGAAAGGCTTTCGCGCATCCATGAAGACCCGCTTCTCGACGATATTCTCGCCGCCCATGTCCCGATCGCCACGGGGCGGCTGCGGCAACTGCGCTGCTACCGGAGGCTGGCCTCATGAAAATCGCTCTTGCCGCCGCCGCCAGCACCTATTCCTTCTTCCAGGCGCCCAATGCCGAAACCGACCCGCCGCTGGGCATATTGCATCTGGCGACCGCGCTGAAGGGAAGGGCCGAATGCCGGATCTTCGACGGCCAGCTATCGCGCAAAACGCCGGAAAACCTGGCCAGGGAGATTCTGGCCTGGCAACCGGACATTATCGGCTTTTCCGTCAATTTTTCGACCGTCGCCGCCAATACCCGGCGCATGGCCGCCTATATCCGCAACGAGGCGGCGGAGATCCCCATCCTATTCGGCGGTAATTACGCCACTTTTCAGGCCCGGGACTTCATCGCGCAGGAATATTGCGATGCCGTCTTCCTGCATGAGGCGGAAATCAGCCTCTGCCAGTATGTCGACTGGCTGCAGGGACGGCGGCAGGATCTTCCCGACGGCATCCTTTATGCGCCGGGCAAACAGCGGGAGGTGGAGGAAAGGCCGTTTTGCGGCTATTACGACGATCTCGACCGCCTGCCGCCCTGCGATTACGATTTGTTCGACGATCCCGCCCGTTACGCGAAAAGCATCGTTTCCAGCCGCGGCTGCCCCTATAGCTGCATCTATTGTTCGACCCGTCAGATGTGGAAGAAGTGGCGCGGACGTTCCGCCGCCAATGTGGTCGGGGAAATGCTTTCCCTGCATGAAAAATATGGCGCGGAACAGATCTACTTCTCCGACGATATTTTCATCGTCAACAAGAAACGCCTTCATGAGATGTGCCGCGCCCTCACCCCTCATGCCGGACATCTGAAATGGGGGTTCTCGACACGTCTGGAAACCCTGCATGACGACATGATTCCGATGCTGGCGGGAGCAGGGGTAAGCGGCATTTTCCTCGGGATCGAGAGCGGATCCGACCGCGTGCTTTCCCAAATGGCGCGGCGTTACAGCCAGGCCCAGGTGATCGACAAGATCGACCGCCTCGCCGATCACGGCATCACCGCCTCGGCCAGCTTCATCATCGGCCTCCCCTATGAAACCCGCGAGGATGTGGAACAGACCTTCGCCACCATGCGCCGGCTGCGCACCCATCGGGTTCTGCTGAATATTTTCACCCCGCTATCCGGCACCGACAGCCTCGGTGCGCCCGAAGCCTTCGGCATCGAACTGCATGAAGGCTTCGATCCCGAACGCGCCGTGGTCGGCCATGGCTATGTCCATTTCAACACCAGGCATCTGAGCGCGCGGGAAATCCGCCACCTGTGGCTGGAGGGTCAGGCCATCGTTCTGGAAAAGGGGCGCCAGCGCAATGCCTTCGAAACGGAAATGGAAAAGAAGCGCTACGGCATGCTGGCCTGAACCTGTCCTCAACGGTCGCTGCCGCCGGGTTCGGAAAAGCTCGGCTCCGGGTTCGTCACGGGCTCGGGCACGGCCGTTATTTCCCGGATCTGGCGGCGGCGGTAATGGCGGCGTGTCGGGAAGGTGCGTTTCATCGCCCGAAACGCCAGATCGTTGCCTGCCTGCCCCTGAATGCGCAGTTTCGCCGCCTCGGCCTCCAGCCTGCGGATACGCTCCACCGTGCCGGGATGGGTGGAGAACAGCGATGTCGTCGCCTGGCTGTCAGGCGGGGCGATCTCCAGCAGGTGACGGAAAAAGGACGATGCCCCGGCCGGATCGTGACCGGTGCGGGCAAACACCTTCAGAATATGCTTGTCGGCATCGAATTCACGCGGGCGCGAATAGCCCGTGGTCACCATGTCGAACAGCGGATCGGCCAGCTTGTCGATCAGCGTATCGGTCAGCATCTGACCGCCGGCTCCCTTGATCTGGGTGGACAGCGCCGTGCGGGCCAGGGCACTCAGCCCCTTGGTGAATTCCTTGGATTTAAGCTGGGCCAGCCCGTGGGACAGTTCGGCATGACCGATCTCATGCGAGATCACCGCCGCCAGCTCATCGGCGCTTTCCGTATAGCGGATCAGCCCCTTGTTGACGGCGATCTTGCCGCCGGGCAGGGTCCAGGCATTGACCCCGTTGTCATTGACGACGGTAATTTCCCATTTCAGACGCGACCGTTCGCTGGTGGAAAACAGCGGCGCGGCAAAATCCTGCATCGCCTTCTGAATGCGGCGGTTACGGTAGGCCCCGCCCGATTTGGCCAAAAGCCGCGGATAAAGCTGTTCCCCGATACGGATTTCATCGTCTTCATCCATATCGAAGCTTTTGAACATCGATTCGCCGGCGGAGAAAAGACTGCCCAGATCCAGCGAAAAGCCGCCCTTATTATTGCCCCCGCCGCCCAGGGAAAAGGAAAACTGCGCCAGCGCCTGGGCCGGGCTCAGCGCCCCAAGGGCCACACAGGCCTTGATCAGGCTCCGCCGTGACAGAATATCGTTTCCTTTATCGCTCATCGCTCCATCCTCCCTGCTCCCCGGCCGATGCCGGGTCATTTGCTCGTCATCGTAAAGGTCCGGTCCCAATCCGGCGGTGGCGGATCGGCGGCATAAACCGCGCAGCGTTCGGCATAAACGGCGGCGGCGCCATCGCGTTCGGCAATGCGCGAAAAAGCCTCCCGCGCCGCATCGAAACGGCGGCGGTAATACAGGACCAGCGCCGCGCGAAAGGCTTCCAGATCGCGCTCCCGTGCCTCATCGATCCCGTTCCGACGGGCAATCAGTTCATACACCCGGACCGGCTTGTTGCGCCCCTTGACCCTGAGCCGGTCGAGCCGGCGCAGCACATGCGTCGCCCGCAGGCGCCGCGCCGTCTCCTCGCCGACCATGATGAAGGTGCCATAGGTCTTGTTCGCCCCTTCGAGACGCGAGGCCAGATTCACGGTATCCCCCGTCACCGTGTAATTCAGCCGCTTCAGCGATCCCATGTTGCCGACCACCGCCTCGCCGGAATTGATGCCGATGCGGGTTTCCAGAAGCGGCAGCCCCTGGGGGCGGATGACCTCCTCATTGAAGCGTTGTAGCGCCACGCGGGCATCGAGGGCGGCATCGGCGGCATGAACTTCGGCGGTATCGTCGGCCAATGGCGCCCCCCACACCGCCATGACGGCATCGCCGATGAATTTGTCGATATAGCCCTTGCGTCCCTCGATGCAGGCGCCGATGGTGGTGAAATAGCGATTGATGATGTCAACCAGCCGCTCCGGATCGTCGCGCAGGGATTCGCTGATCGCCGTATAACCGACAATATCGGAAAACCAGATCGTCACCCGCCGCCGTTCGCCGCCCAGGCGCAGAAGATCGGCCCGTTCCGCCAGACTTTCCACCAGGGAAGGCGCCAGATAATGGCTGAAGGCATGACGGATCCGCCGCTTCGCCCGGTCCTCGACGATAAAGCGGAAAGCATAGATCAGGGCGAAAAGCAGCGGCGGCAGAACCAGCAGCGGCATCAGCGGCAGAACCATATTGGCGTTGAAGGCCAGAACGGCCGCCGCGGCCATGAGTACCGCGACCAGCACCCCGCCCAAAATACCGGACAGGGGCGATACGGCAAAAAACAGGGCCGACAGAACGATTGCGCCAACAGCCATCATCGCACCGGCGGCCGGGGCGGAGATAAGGCGCAGTTCCCCCCGCCGCAGCAGGGTATCGACGGCGGCGGCATGAAGGAAAACCCCCGGAATGCTGGCCCTTTCGATCAGGGCACCGCTTTTGCCCGCCCCGGGCGGCGTGCAACGGGCCGCATAGCGGAAGGCACCATTGCCCGGCACGAAACGGGTTGCGGCGATCCGCCGGTCCTCGATATCCAGCGCCGTACCGACAATGACGACCTTGCCGGCGAAGTGGCGCCTGAGAAAATCTTCGCCGCCTTTTCCGGCACAGGCATATATATCCGCCAGCCCGTAAGTGGGGATGGAGGGGGCGCCGCGCGAAAAGCGGATCAGAAAATCGTCTCCCCGGCTGATGGACGAGCCGGGGCGGACCCGCCCGGCCAGGGCGACGGCAAAGGAAGACACCATGGAACCGTCGCTCATGGCAAAACGCACGGGGTAGCGGCGAACCACCTCGTCCGCATCGAGAAGCAGGTTGAGCGGGCTGAGATTTTCCTCGCCGCCAACGGCGACAATCTGCCCGGGATAGGGCCGGATGGGCCGCTGCGACAAGCGCGCCTCGCCCAATATCAGCCGCCCGCCGCGGCCAAGCCGGTAAAGCACCTTCAGAAACGGCTTGTCGAAACCGGGCAACAGTCCGGGACGGTCCAGCGATGTGGGATAGATCAGATCGAGGCCGAGCACCCGCGCCCCGCCGGCTGCGAGCGCATCGAGCACACGGGCCAGCATCGGCGTCCAGGCGACTTTCGGCGTTTCCCTGAAAGGCGGGGTGGCATAGGTTTCCTCATCGATCACCACAACCGCGACCTCTGCCCCCTGCGCCGGATAGGGATCGCGACCGGCCAGCGCCTCCAGCGCCAGCAGAAGATCGATGCTCTGACGGTGAAACAGGGAAAATCCGGGCAGAAAAGGCAAAACCGCTGCCATGGTGGCCAGCATCAGCAGGATGGCGGCCCGGCGGAGCTGACGCCGCCATGGCCCCGCCCCCTTCCGGATCATTGCCCGGCCTGCACCAGGGTCACGACACGCGACAGGATCGTTCCGTCATCCTCCAGATCCGGATCGATGGAGAATACCGCCCTGAACGATGCCCCATCGCCCCTGCGCACCCGAACTTCGTAAGGATAGCCTGTCTGCAGCGGCGGCGCCCTGTCCGGATAGCGCAGGCGGGATCGAACCGTCTGTCCCTGCCACAGCACGGCTGGCGGATCCTCGTCCAGGCTGACGATGCTCACCTCTGCCGGGCCATCGCCCGGCCATTTGAACAGGGGCTTGGCGGTATTCACCACCTGTTCGCTCCAATCCTCCCCGAAGGTGGAATTGATCCGGGCCACGGCGGCCCCCGCCTCGCGGTTCTCAGCACTGACCTGCAATTGCGCTTCGTTGCAGGGTTTGGCGATGTGCTGAAGCCGGCCGCCGCGAACGGTGCTTTTCGGCAGGGCAACCGTCACCACGCCGCCGGTGACCTTCTCCACCGCACAGCCATTGAGAAATGTCAGGGTCAGGCGTCCGCTCCGGCCCAGATCGATGCTCTGGCCGGCAAATACGTAGTCGAGAAAATCGACCCCTGCGGCGGGAGCGTTCTCCACCGCCTCCACCAAGGCGACCGGCGTCTGCTCCTGTGCCCGGACAATGCCGGGAAACAATACCAGCAGCAGAATCGCAAAGATCGGCCACCCCTCCCCGCGGCCCGTGAGCGCTCGTTGCATCTCCGCCTCCCAAGGTTCTGATTTCGGTCGAGTTTAGCATTTTCGCCGATAACACGAAAGAAACAGGCCTTGTGCGCGGCAGGCGGGATAAAGAATACGGAACATGCCGGATGCCATGAAAAAAGGCCGCCACATCAGATGCGGCGGCCCTGAATGAGAGAACGCGATTGCAGGGTCAGCCCCAGGCCAGTTCGCCCTGATGCTCCCGACACTTGGAACCCAGCCCCAGCGGGTCGCGGGCGATGCGCAACACGGCGGCGCGCAGCTTCTCATAGGCCTTGTGTTCGATCTGACGCACACGTTCCTTGGTGATGCCGAGGCGGCCGCCCAATTCCTCCAGCGTGACCCGCTCCTCGTTCAGGCGCCGTTCGGCAATGATAAGCTGTTCGCGTTCGGTCAGTTCGGCCATGGCGCAGGCCAGCCAGCCCGAACGGGTGGACAATTCGCGCTTGTGCAGAACGATCTCGTCGGGTCCCGGCCCCTCATCGGCAAGCTGGGCACCCCATTCCTCGGGCCCATCCAGGCTGATCGGCTCGTTCAGGGACTGATCGAACTGCGACAGCCGCATGGACATGGTTTCGACATCGCGCGGCGATACCTTCAGCGCGCTGGCGATCTTCTCGGTGGCATCGGGGCTGATCGTTCCCGCGCCGACACCGTCGATGCGCGCGCGCAACCAGCGCAGATTGAAGAAAAGCGATTTCTGCCCCGCCGAAGTGCCGGTACGCACAATCGACCAGTTACGCAGAATGAATTCCTGCATGGCGGAACGGATCCACCAGCTTGCATAGGTCGAAAACCGCACGTCGCGTTCCGGATCGAAGCGCGCGGCGGCCTGCATCAGACCGACATTGCCTTCCTGAATCAGATCGCTCATCGGCAGGCCATAGGCACGGAACTTGCCGGCGATGGAAATGACCAGCCGCATATAGGCCCCGACCAGCTCATGCAGGGCTTTCTCGTCCTGTTCGTCGCGCCAGCGGCGGGCCAGATCCATTTCCTTTTCACGCGAGAGCATCGGCGTATCCATCGCAGATGAAATATACCGCCGGTTGCTGGCCACGGCCTGAAAGGATTCACTGGTTGCCATCTCCGCCTCCTAGACAGATGAATGTCGACACAAATGATATCGACTCGATAACAATTACACTATACGGGAGACGCAAAATCCTTGCAAGAATAATTTCGAGTCGCTACTATTGGCCTCCATGTCAGAGCAAAACAGCCAGTACCCGCTGCATATCGCCGAACTGATCGACCGGATCGGTCGCCTGACGCGCGAATTGCAGTTCGTGCATGGCCTCAACCCCGCCCAGTGGGAAACCCTGCGCTTTCTCAAACGCGCCAACGGCCAATCGCGGACTCCGGGCTGCCTCGCCGAATTTCTCTGCGCCACCAAGGGCACAACCTCCCAGACCGTCATTTCGCTGGAAAACAAAGGGCTCCTGCAACGCTGCAAGGACCCGAAGGACAAGCGCAAGGTCACGCTGCATCTGACCGAAAAGGGCCGGGAAATGCTCTGCCACGACCCTTTGCGCAAGATCGAGGATATGGTGCGTGACATGGAGCCGACCATCAATGCCGCCCTCACCCTGGGGCTGGCGCAGATCCTCCATCAGTTGCAGGAGGCAATCGGTGCGCGCACCTTCGGCACCTGCAAACGCTGCACGTCGTTCCGCTGCCGCAGCCAGCATCCCGAAAAACAGGATGTATGCGGCCTCACCGGCCAGCCGATCGGCGAAGGCGACAATCAGCGTGTCTGCATCAATTTCAGCCATGGCAAGGATTGTCATCCCTTCCTGCCGGAAGATCTGGAACCGGTGCTCAGCCGTCAGGAATAGGCACCGCCCGGAAGGATGCCCTGCCCCCGTGGTAGCGGCCGATCAGCGGCTGAGTTCGCGCATGGCCTCTTCAAGGCCGCCGACGGTCAGCGGATACATGCGCTCCCCCATGAGCTGGCGGATCATCTTGATCGATGCCGTGTGATCCCAATATTGCTGCGGCACCGGGTTGAGCCAGACGCTGCGCGTATACAGATCGAGGAAGCGGCGCAGCCATACCTCGCCCGATTCCTCGTTCCAGTGCTCGACGCTGCCGCCGGGATAGACGATTTCGTAAGGCGACATCGAGGCATCGCCGACAAAGATCAGCTTGTAATCGGCCGGATAGGTATGCAGCACATCCCAGGTAGAGATGAAATCCGTATGCCGGCGCAGATTGTCCTTCCACAGCTTCTCGTAAGGGCAGTTGTGGAAATAAAAATATTCCAGATGCTTGAATTCGCTGCGCGCGGCGGAAAACAGTTCCTCGCAGGTGCGGACATGATCGTCCATCGATCCGCCGGCATCGAGCAGCAACAGCACCTTGACCGCATTGTGCCGCTCGGGGCGCATGACCAGATCGAGATAGCCGCCGTTATTGGCCGTCGAACGGATGGTATCGTCGATATCCAGCTCCATCTCCGCCCCGGTGCGGGCGAACTGGCGCAGCCGTTTCAGCGCCACCTTGATGTTGCGCGTGCCCAGCTCGACATCGTCGTCGAGATTGCGGTATTCGCGCTTGTCCCACACCTTGACCGCCCGGCGGTGGCGGGAACGGTCCTGGCCGATGCGGATGCCTTCGGGATTATAGCCATAGGCACCGAAGGGCGAGGTGCCGCCGGTGCCGATCCACTTGTTGCCGCCCTGGTG
>JALXAG010000261.1 GCA_026992315.1 Sneathiellales bacterium
GTATTCCACCTCGTACCGGTCGAGATAGATCGCCCGCACCGGCGCCGTCACCGCCACGTTCAGCCGGGCGAATGTGGTGCCGTCGGCATCGACATAGGTGGTGGAGGTCGCCGTCACCGCCTGCGGCGGATCCTGGGTGAACGGATCGGGCAGCGCCGTGTCGGGTGCCGGGTTCACCGCCACCTCCTCCGAGGCCGCCCAGTCCCAGATCGCATCGTCCTCCTCGACCAGCTCCAGATCGACGCCGGCATCCTCGGCCAGGCGCCATTGCTCGACGCGGAATTTCTTGTCCGTCCAGCCGAAGCGCGGCAGGGTCAGGGTCACGGTGTCATGGGCCTGGATCGCCAGGGCCGACAGCTTGGCCGGAAAACGCACCCGGATCTGCTGGCGCGCCCGTAGCAGGCGGATCTTGGCCAGGCGCTGCGCCATCGGCGCATCGGTGGTGAAGGGCAGGGTCAGGTCCTCGACGATCTCCTCGCCCAGATCCTCGGCAATGGCGGTGGTTGAGCGGACCACCGGGTAATCCTCCGGCTGGTAGCGGTTGGAGCCGTTGGCATAGACCCCGCGCACCGTGTTGAAGACATCGCGGCGCGAGGATCGGGTATGCACCACCACCGGCCCGCGGGCATCGTCCTCGCCCAGCATGTGGCTGGCATCGATCACCGCCATCGGCGCCCCGGCATGGACGACGAAACGGCCGGAGGAATAGACCAGCTCCCCGGCCATGGCCGAGAGGATCTCGCCGATGGTGTCGGCGGGGCGGGCATTGGCCTCGATATCGCCGTTGGCGCGATAGCGCGGCGCGGTGCCGCCGGCGGCCAGCGGCACCGGCTCGTCGCAGATATTGGCCGCGGCGATCACCGCCTGATCGTCGATCTCCGAGACATCGGCCCCCAGCCCGTGCGCCCCGGTCAGGTAATCGCGCAGCACCAGCGCCGGATTGTCTGACCAGGCGGTCAGGCCGGTCCTCGGATCGTACAGCCTGCGCCCGCGCACCATGAAGCGCAGCTGCGGGATGCCGTCGGCGAACAGGTCGCGGTTGTAGATCAGCCGCACATAGACATAGGCGCAGCCGCGCAGGCGGTGATCGGTGCTCCAGGCGCCGGTATCGGCCTCGGCGATCAGATCGGCATCGGCCGTCTGATCGGGGCTGCCGAGGTGTTTTTTCACCCGGATGTGGGAAACCCCGTTGACGTGATACTTGCTGCCGGGATCGACCTCGCCCGATGCGTTCAGCGTCACCTGATCGTCGGCGATCCAGATCGTGTCCTCGATGGCGTCGACCTCGTGGCCGGCCAGCACGATCACCAGATGCAGATAGCCGGGCTTGCTGGTATCGGTCGGCACATGGGCGAAGACCATGTCGCCGGAAACCCGCAACCGGCCATAGATGTAACGGCGCGGGTTGATGCCGGCGCGCACCAGCTGCGCGCGTTCGGCGAAGCGCTGCTGCGGCGGCTTCGGTTTGGCCAGGGCCGACAGGCCGAAGGACACCGCGTCCTTGGCCAGGGCCAGGGCGATGGTGGCGAAGCCGATGCCGCCGCCCGATATCGCCGCCGTCAGCAGGGCGCCGGCAACGGCGGGCATCAGCGCCCCTCCCGGGCCGGCGCCGTGGCGGCGGCCTCACCCACCGGGCGGCCGCGGGAAGGAAAGGGCACCGCCCAGGCGCGTTCCACATGGGTCAGCGGGCGGCGCGCCAGCCCCATCCGGTGCATCGGCGCCAGGCAGTCGCCGGCCATCGCCACCCCCAGCGCGTGGGAAAAGCCGCCATCGGCCCCGGCATTGCCCTCTGCCAGGGCGATGGCGACGATATCGCCGCGCCGGGCCGACAGCGGCGCCACCTCCTCGAAGCCGAGATCCCCCAGCACGTCGGAGGCCGCCTCCAGCAGATCGCCATAGCCGGCCTGCTTCATCACGCGGCGCGCCCCGCCGCTGCTGCGGTAGCGGCCGCGAAAGCGCGCGAAGGCATCGACCCCGGTGATCGCCAGCAGAACATCGGCGGCGAACAGGCAGCAATCGAACCGCCCCCAGGCAAAGCGGGCCTGCCGCCGTGCCTCGATCGCGCGCAGCAGCGCCCCTTCCCAGCCCTCGATCCGGGCCGGGGCATCATTCTTCCCCGTCATGATCTCTCCCGATAATGTTTGCGGCCCGTCCGGGCCCCGGTCAGCGGTTGCCCCAGGCGATCTTCTTTTCCTGCATCGCCGCCACATATTCGAAGCCGCGGTCGTTCGGATATTCGCTCTTCTGGTCCTGATCGGTGTAGCGGCGGATGCGCGGGCGCTCCAGATCGATCAGGCGGTTCTCCGCCACCACCGACAGCACCGCCTTGTTGCGTTCCTCGCTGATCGTCATCACATCCATGCGCCCGACGAACACGGTCACCGGATCGGCGATCACCGCGCCTGCGCCATCGAGAAAGCCGATATGCAGTTTGCAGGTGCGCCCCTGATAGGGTTCGGCCAGGGCAATCGCAATCGTCGAGGCGGGCAGCCCCGACAGGGTGAAGGTCAGGTTGTCGGCGCGCACCTCCGCCGCCTCGGTCACCGCCGAGACCGCGCCCAGATCCCCGGCCCCGGTCCAGACAGCGCCGTTCCAGGTGATCTCGCCGATGCCCGACCACACCCGCAGCGGCCCGCCGTCGAACAGAAACTCCGCAAACAGCACCACCGTCAGCCGCGAGGCCGCAACCTCCCCCGATACCGCCGGGGTCATCGATCTGGTCATTTTCCGCCCCTTTGCAAACGTCACATGATTTCACATTCCCGTGGCCTGACGCTGACAAGCGATCTGAGCACCGCTACATCTAGGGTTCGGGGGATCGGCAAGCGATCTGATTGGAGGCATAAATGATCAAGACCACCGCCATGGCCGCCATGGCCCTGATGGCAAGCGCAGCGTTTTACGATGCACGGGCCGCAAGCGATGCGACCGTGATCGTCCTGACGCAGACGCCATGTCAGTTTCTCGAACCCGAAGGCGGCGACAAGGGATTCAAATCCACCCGCGCCGACGATTGCAAGAAGATCAACCGGCAAACGGCAAAGCAGCGCCTGGCCAAGGCCAAGCCCCTGGTGCTGAAGCCGGGGAAGTATATTTTCCGGGTGACGAACAAGAACGTGCCCTACCCTCTCGGCTTTTACCTGCGGGCCGCCAATGTGCTGAAAATTCCCTTCAAGCCCAGGGTGTCGGGCGGCGGCATGACCACCGGAAAGACGCTGGAATACGAGATTGAACTGACGCCCGGCGAATATGTCTATTCCTGCCCCCTCAACCCGACGCCGGACTATCCGCTCATCGTCAAGGAATAAGTCAGTTTTTCCTGCAATCATGCGGCATCCGGAAAGGTGAAAGAATAAATATGCGGGAAATAGTTGCGGATATCTGTGTAATTGGCGGCGGATCCGGCGGCCTGTCGGTCGCCGCCGGCGCTGCCCAGATGGGGGCCGAAACCGTGCTGATCGAGCGCGGCGCCATGGGGGGCGATTGTCTGAATACGGGTTGCGTGCCCTCCAAATCCCTGCTTGCCGCCGCTCATGCCGCCGAGGCCATGCGCAAGGCGCCGCGCCTCGGCATCCACGCCGGGGAAGGGGCGCCGCTCACCGATTTCGCCGCCGTCAAGGCCCATATCCAGGGGGTGATTGCCGCCATCGCCCCCCATGACAGCGTTGAACGCTTCGAAGGGCTCGGCGTGACCGTCATCCGGGAAACGGCATCGTTTCTGGATGCGAAAACGGTTCTGGCCGGCGACCGGCGCATCCGTGCCCGCCGCTTTGTCGTCGCCACCGGCTCCCGCCCCGCCATCCCGCCGATCGAGGGCATCGGGGACGTGCCTTATCTGACCAATGAAACCATTTTCGATATCCCTGAGCTGCCGCAGCATCTAATGATCGTCGGCGCCGGGCCGATCGGCCTGGAAATGGCACAGGGTTTCCGCCGTCTGGGCAGCCGCGTCACCGTGATCGAGGCGCAGCGCGCCCTGCCCCGCGACGATGAGGAACTGGCCGCCGTCGCCATCGATGCCCTCAAGCGCGAAGGGGTCGAGATCCTCGAACATGCCACTATCCGGAAAATAGCCAACGGAGCCGAGGGCAGCATTCTCGTTCACCTGAAGGATGCAGCCCCCCTTCAGGGCGATGCCCTGCTGGTGGCAGCCGGGCGCCGGCCCAATACGGAGGATCTCAATCTCGACAATGCGGGCATCGAAACCACCCGCGGCGGCATCGCCGTCGATGCCCGCCTGCGCAGCACCAACAAGCGCGTTTTCGCCATCGGCGATGTCGCCGGCGGGCTGCAATTCACCCATGTCGCGGGCTATCATGCCGGCATCGTCCTGCGCAATGCCCTGTTCATGATCCCGGCCCGCGCCGATCACGGCGCCGTGCCCTATGTCACTTACACGGATCCCGAACTGGCCCATGTCGGCCTTCACGAACAAAGCGCGCGCGAACGTTTCGGCGATTCCATCCGCATCCTGCGCCGCCCCTTCAGCGAGAACGACCGCGCCCGCGCCGAAGGACAGACCCACGGCCTGATCAAGATCGTCACCGGCAAGGGCGGACGTATCCTCGGCGCCTCCATCGCCGGGCCTCATGCCGGGGAACTGATCCTTCCCTGGGTCCTGGCCGTCTCGGCAAAAAGGAAGATCGGCACCATGGCCGGGCTGATCGCGCCTTATCCGACGCTTTCGGAAATTTCCAAACACGTGGCGGGCAGCTATTACACGGATACGCTGTTCGGCCCCCGCACCCGGCGGATCGTCCGCCTGATCCAGAAACTGTTATGACCAACCGGCACGAAGTGGACAGAAAATTGAGCGAAACCTGCAAGGCGCCCTGCCCCGCCCCCCGGCGCGCCATCGGCAAAAGAATAGTGATCCTGGCCCTTTTCGTCGGGGCGGTCATAGCCTTTTTCGCCTTCGACCTGGACCGCTACGTCAATATCGAAACCCTGCGCGAGAACCGTATCTGGCTGAAGAACTTCGTTGCCGAAAACACCCTGCTGGCAGCCCTGATCTTCATGGCGGTCTATGCCGTGGCCACGGCCTTCAGCCTGCCCGGCGGCACGGTACTGTCCATCGCCGGGGGATTTCTGTTCGGTCTGTGGCTGGGATGCCTGCTGGTGGTGACCGCCGCGACCATCGGCGCCACGGCATTGTTCCTTGCTGCCCGCACGGCGCTGGGCGAACCGCTGAAGGCCCGCTGCGGCCCGTGGCTCGATAAAATGTCGGCGGGGTTTCGCGAAAACGAACTCAGCTACATGCTGGTGCTGCGCCTGGTGCCGCTGTTTCCCTTCTTCGTCGTCAATCTGGTTCCGGCCTTTCTCGGCGTCAGCCTGCGCAGCTATGTTCTGGCAACCTTTTTCGGCATCATCCCCGGCGCCATCGTCTATATCTCCGTCGGTGCCGGGCTCGGCAAGATCTTCGATGCGGGGGGCGAATTCACGCTGAGGAACGTTCTGACGCCGGAAATCGTCATCGCCCTGACCGGGCTGGCGGTTCTGGCCCTGCTGCCGGTGGTTTACAAAAAGATCAGAAAGCGCCGTTGCGCCGGCAAGGGATGATCATCCGGCGACAAAGCCCAGATAATCGTGGCCATAGGCGCGCGCGGAATGCATTCCGTGCAAGGTGAAGCCGGCATCGTCAAGCAGCGCTTTCAGTTCCTCCTCGCTGCGGATGGTATAGCCGAAGCGGGTCAGGCCGATCGCGCGCAATTGTTCTTCCGTATAGACAGCGAGCACGAAACGTCCGCCGGGCCTGAGCACGCGGCGGATTTCGTCCAGCCCCGCCGCCGCATCCGGCCAGAAATAAATGGTGTTGACGGTGATGATGCAATCGGCGCTGCCGTCTTCCAGCGGCAGATCGGCCGCATCCCCGTCGAGAATATGTAAAAACCCGCTTTCCACCCAGCGCCGGTAGCGACGCAGTGCCGATGCCCGTGCCGTCGGCGAAGGCTCGACACCGATCATGCAGCCCTCGCCCCGCAGCCGCCGGGCGGCAAGGGCAAAGCCGATGCCGCCGCCGAAACCGATATCGAGAAAACACTCCCCCGGCATCAGAGCACCCCATTCGATGGCCGAGCGGATCATCCGGGCATTGACCCGGTTCAGCCCGAACAGGACGAAACGACCGAAAGCACCGCTGGGATGGCGCAGATGACGGGCGATATAACGCTGAAGATTTTCAAAGGCCATAGCCCTTGATACCCCATGCGGGCGCCCGTTGCCAGAGAGACGGGTTTGAAAATCCGTTCATCGCCCTCATATATACATAAATATATAATGGCCGGAAAGAAGGGAGGCGATCTTGCCTGTTCTGGAAGCCGCATGGACACTGCTGACCACGCCCTTGACATCGTTTCTCATAATCGGTTTCGGATTGTGCTTGTGGATTTTTCTGAAACCCTTATTCACAGACCCCCTAAAATCGGCTGACGGGAACAATTCATCGAACGAATATGAGCTGAAGTTTTGGGAAGAGAGGCTCAGGCTAAAGGAAAGAGAGCTGCAGGAAAGGGAATGGGCGCTCGACCAAAGAGAAGAAAAGCTCGACAGGCGCGAACTGAAATTTCTTTTTGGTGACGATGACGACGACGATGACGAGGAAGAAGAGAACCTCTCCCTCCGCCTGCGTATCGACAGGATGAACCCCGGTTTCCGGCGCTGAAAGAGCCGATGAATTCCGCCCCCCATCGGGCCCGGCTCCTTACGGCTTCAGCGCCTCCCGCACCGCCAGGGTAATGCCGTAAAGCGACAGCACATCGGTGCTCCAGCTCACCTCGTTGCCGGCCAGGCGGAACAGCCCGGCCGGGTTCTGCCAGATCACCGGCGCCGCGCTTGCCGCCAGGCGCAGCGGCGGCTCTATCGCCACCGTACCGCCCACCGCCGCATCCCAGTCCTGCACCACCATGTGCAGCCGCGCCGACAGCCCGGTGCCGATCTGGATGTAATCCCCGGCCAGCAGGGTGCCGGTGGCACCGCTCAGCGTGATATCGCGCGCCCCGGCCGCCCCCGTGGCGGTCACGCTGCCGGCAATGCTGCCGCGCGGCGCCGTGGCATCGGGATCGCCCAGGGTGAAGGTGCCAAAGCTGCCGCGCAGCGCCACCAGAAAGCCGGTCCAGGCCGCCGCCAGCTCGCGCGGCATCGGCGGCAGGGTAATCTCGCCCACCCAGCGGGCGCCAGGGCGTTCCAGCACCTGCTCCACCCCCGACAGCGGGCTTTCATGCACCGCCACCGGCACTTCCAGGCCGAACCGGGCCGAGGCGATCCCCGGCGCGGACGGCATGCTCAGAGGATAGGTAATGCTCATCGTCTGGCCCCGGATCCGATAAACCCGCCGATCCGCCCGCCGCGGCGCGAGGCATCGGCCACCGCCGAAACCGTTTCAGCCTTGATCTGCGGCAGCATCGACTGGATTTCCGCCCGCACCGTCTGCTGCACCCCGGTCGAGATATTGATCGTCTGCTGAACCGTGATGGCGGGCGGGGAGGAAGGCAGGGTAGCGAGGGGAACGACAGAGGCGCTCTGGCGCGGCAGCAGCAATTCCGGCCCCCGTTCGCCGACCAGGGCCGGGCGGCCGGGAAATACCGATCCGCCAGAGGCAAAACCGGGCAGGGCCGCCAACAGGCGGTCTATCAGCACACCGCCCAAAGAGGACAGGATCTGCCCTGCCCCGCCGGATATTCCCCTGCCGGTCATTACCCTGCCGGATACTGGAAACATCGTCTCCAGCAGCGCATCGGCGATACGGGCCAGAGCATCGAGCGCCACCCGCTTCAGCGCACCGAACCCCTGCCCCAATGCCCGCAGGGATCGCGGCAGGCTGTCGCGCAGAATCGCATCGACCCGCCCGCCTGCCCGTTCCAGCGCCCCCAGCACCGGCAGGGCCGACCGCAGCGGCGCCGAACCGTCGGCGGTTCTGGCGGCAGAGGCCGACAGGCGCGCCGCTGAACGTTTCAGCACCGTTTCAGCCCGGTTAAGGCCGCGCAGCATCGGCGCCATATCGACATCGATGCCGATACTCACCGTATCGATCAGCATGATAGCTCCTCACATTGCGAAACCGTGTTCAATCAGCGCCTTCAGCGCCGCCGGATCGTCGGCCAGGCCGCCGTCATCCGCTGCGGGAAAGGCCGTTTCCTGCCAGATCAGAAATTCCTGCGGTGTCAGCCGCCAGAAGACCGGCGGGGCGATGCCTGCGCGCAATCCAGCCGCGATCAGCCGCCGCCACGGGGTTTCCGCCGCGCCGGCGACTTTTTTTCCGCGGCGACATCCTCCGCCGTATCGCCCTCGCCCAGAAAGGCCGCCAGCAGCACCGATGCCATTTCCAGCATCCTCACCAGCCCATGTTCCGCCAGCAGCGCCGATGCCAGTTGCGCCTCATCCATCGGGGCGGAGGGTTGGTCGCCGTCCTCTTCCCGCCCGAGGCAACACCACAGGATGGTTGCCGCCTCCTCCGCCCTGATGCGTCCTTCGGCCAGACGACGCGCCAGCGGTATCAGCCCTTCGTCGAGGCGGTCTTCGATTTCCGCCAGATTGCGGAAACTGGGAATCAGGGCATGACGTTCACCGCCCAAAATCAGGGCGATCTCACCCCGCGCACCATTCGCCATTATCCCCCTCCCTATCCCGCCACGAAGACCGGGGCAGCCGCGTTTTCCAGCGAAAACGTATAGGCATGCTCGCCATTGTAATCGCCGTTCTCCTCCCAGCGGCTGACGATGAACGCCCCTTCCCAGCGATCCCCCCTGGCATTGAGGATGCGGAAATTGGCCGCCAGCCGCTGCCGGGCCACCTGGCGCAGCCGATCGAGCGCCGGCGTATCGCCCATGATGCCGGAGGCATCGACCGCAAGTCGCCGCAATCCGGCCATGGATTTCGACCAGCCCTGAGCGCTCTTGTCGCTGACATCTATGGCTTCGGCGGTCAGCTTCAACCCGTTGGCACGCAAGCCGCCGATGGTGGTGAAGGCCTCCGGATCGTTGCCATCGCCGATCTGCACGATGAACGCCTCGCCTGCATAGGCCATGCTGTTTCTCCCTCTATTGCGAAAATATCCTCAGGATCCGGCCCCGGATCCCGGCCCGGCGGCCGTCTTTCAAAGCGCCACGGTGCGCGCCTGCAGGCGCATGCGCCCGCGCATGCCGGGATCCTCCGGCGCCATGAAGGTTTCCGCCCCCTGAAAGCGCAGCCACAGGGCCCCGGCGCCGTTCAGCCCCAGCACGGCGCCATGCAGCGCCGCTTCTACCATTGCCAGCAGCCGCTTGGCCTGGGCATGGCCGCGATAGGCGGTGAAAACCTCGATCGTCAGATCGTGAAGCCAGCCGCGCATGGTTTTATCGGAGGCATCGCGAACCCGGTCCGTCCCCAGCAGGATCAGCGGCAGGGTCCCGTCATCGGCAGGATGATCGTAGATCACCGCCCCTTCGCCAAGCAGGGCCGGATCGGCGGCCAGTATCCGATAGAGCGTCCGTTGCAGGTCATAGGAGGGCGATGCGCTCATGCCCCCCTCCCCTGCCCGGGGCCAAGCCGGCGGCGCAGGGCCCGGGCCAGGGCCTCGCCCAGCTCGCCTTCCCGGAGCCTGAGCGCCGGGCGCAGGAACGGTTGCGGCGCGCGCCTCATGCTGCCGAGTTCCAGCAAAGGTGCATAAGGCGCGTTGGCGCCACCGGCGCCGATGCGCAACGTCGCGTCCTTCAGCTGAAAGCCGATACTGGCGGCCAACGCGCCGGAGCGGCTGACCGGCCTTGTCCCCGGATCGTCGAGACGGTGGCGGATCATCGCGGATAATCTGTCCCCTTCCGCGGCCAGCATGTCTGCCGCCCCCTGCCTGATCGCCGCATGCAGGCGCGCGAATAACGGTGGGGCAGCCCCCCTCATATTTCCGGTCATGGCATGATCTCCGTCTGAAAAATCTGCCAGCGTCCGCTTTCGTCCAGCGAACGGGCGAGAACGCGAAAACGCCGCCCGCCGTCGCGAAAGGCGCTGATGTCCTCCGTAGCCGCCGAACTGCGCAGAACGATTTCATGGGTGCACCGGGGGGCGCTGCCAACCCAGCCGCCCCGTGGCGGGCGCAGGGGGCGGATCCGCCCCCAAACCGTGCCCGCATCGGCGGTTTCAACCGCCAGCCCTCCGGCGCCATCGTCTGTTTTCCGGTCCTTTTCCAGCACCAGCCGATGACGCAACGCCCCGATGGGCATTGTCATATCCTTCATATTCTTTTCCTTCGGAATCTCCCCGGATGGGGATGGCTGCCCGACTGCGGGGGTCAGGGGCTTTCCCGGCTTCCGGTCCTTGGGGTCCGGGCCCTAAAGAACCAGGCGCCGGTAAGGGGCGAGCAAGGCCAGCGCCATTTCCGGCATGCCGGCTGCCGCCGTTCCGCCCTGATCGCCGCGATTCTGATAATGCCAGGCCGTCAGGGCCAGCAGGGCCGCACGCACCCCGCCCGGCAGATCGGCCCGC
>JALXAG010000262.1 GCA_026992315.1 Sneathiellales bacterium
GACCATGGCCGTTGACTGCGCGCCCGTCGCCAGATCGGCGAACAACAACTGCACGTCGCGGGCGCGGACCTCGCGACCGTTGATCCGGTAGCCGGAGCCGGAATCGCGCACGATCCGGCGGGTGATTTCCAGCACGTCATCGTCGTTGAAGGGGGCGGGGGCGCGGCGTTCGGCATTGTCGAGAACCACCGTCACCTCGCACTGGGCGCGCGGCGGGCGGCTGTTGGTGCCGGCGAAAATGACATCGTCCATGGCGCCGCCGCGCAGGCTTTTCGCCGACGTTTCGCCCATGACCCAGCGCAGCGCCTCGACCAGGTTGGACTTGCCGCAGCCATTGGGGCCGACAATACCCGTCAGCCCCGGCTGGATGGCCAGTTCCGTCTGATCGACGAAGGATTTGAACCCCGAAAGGCGCAGGCTGGTGAAATGCAATGGGCCTCCCAGTCAGCGGCGGTTGCAGGGGTGAAGACCAGCCGCCATGGTCATTTGGCGTATTTCATGAGGATATCGTTCATTTCCTCGTAAGAGCGGGCGCCGGGATATTTATCGCCTTCGATGATGAAGGTCGGCGTGGAATTCACCCCGAATTTGCGCTCCCCCTCCTGCCGGTTGCTCAGAACGAGGGTTTCCAGTTCCCTGTCGGTCATGCAGGCCTGGAATTTCTGGCTGCCGATGCCGCCAAGGCGCGCGATCTTGCCCAGCGCGGCAATGGGATCGGCTGCGCGGGACCATTTGGCCTGGCGCTTGAAGAGAACATCGAGAAAGGCTTCGAACCGTCCGGGGCCGGCACAGCGGACAAGCTGGGCTGCGCGCAGCGCGGCGCCATCGAAGGGAAATTCGCGCAGGATCATTCTGGCCTTGCCGGTATCGAGCCAGTTCTTCTTCAGTTCGGGATAGGTCTGCAGATGAAAACGGGCGCAATGAGGGCAGGTCATCGAGTAATATTCGATGATCGTGATCGGCGCATCGGCCTTGCCGATGACTATTTCGTCCTTGATATATTCCGCCGCGTGGGCCGGGCCGCCCATGGCGCTGAATGCGAGGATGGCGCCGGCAAGTCCCGCGGCGATGACATGGCGGCGGCTCAGGCCTGCCTGCCCATGGCGGGCGGGGATGGTAACCGCGGTTTTCTCCAGTTTTGTCTTGGTTTGTGTCACATCTCTCTCCACATACTATATATGGTATTATAACAAGGCGTGGCAGCGCGGCAATGGCGGTTTTGCCGCTGCCTGCCCCGTCAGTTTCCTTTGCGGGCACCCCTTCCGCCTTCGCGGGCGAGGATGCTTTCGCCCAGGCTTTGCAGGGCGTTTTTCAGATCCTCATGTCTTATGCCACGGACAGCAGCGCCGATTTCCTTCTTTTCTTCCGGCGATAAATGTCTTGGCTGAAATTTACGGTTTTTCTGCGGGCGGGACAAATGGCCCTGGCGGATGCGCAGGCCGGTCACGGCGCGATAACCGTAGAAGCGGTTGATCCGTTCCAGGATCACCGGTTCCAGATGCTGAACCTGTGGCCCCCAGCCTATGGCGACGCGTAGGTGCAGAATGGCGCCGTCATCCTTTTTCCCTGCCGGGCTCAGCCGTTCCGGGCGGGCGTTTTCGGCCAGGGATGCCCCGGCGATTTCTCTCCAGTGGGTCAGGATTTCGTGACCGAATTTGCCGAATCCCCGGCGGCGGTACAGGGCATCGGTACTTCTGTTCATAAGGCGGGAAACCGGTTTCAGCCCGTTTTCGCGCGGTTTGAAGCCTGTCCGGGGTGTCCATCCCCCGTCGGGAGAGGAACGTTCCTTGTTGTTAGAGCGGGGCATCGGGGCTAAACAATCCTCTGATTTCGCCATGCGGAAGGTTTTACAGCATAAGCCAGGGCGGGCAGGGGGCAAGACACGAAGCGATGAAAAACGAGCAGACAGGAGGCAAACCGGCATCCCGCGTCGATCCGCAGCGCATCCGTGCGGACCTGCTGGCCTGGTACGATGTCCACCGCCGCGATCTGCCTTGGCGCGCCAAAGCGGGAGAGACACCGGATCCCTATCGCATATGGTTGTCGGAAATCATGCTGCAGCAGACCACGGTTGCCACCGTCGGGCCGTATTTTGCCGCTTTCACAAACCGTTGGCCGACGGTGCACGACCTGGCGGCGGCGGCGCTGGACGATGTTCTGCATGCCTGGGCCGGGCTTGGCTATTATGCGCGGGCGCGCAACCTGCACCGTTGCGCGCAGGCGGTGGTGGCGCAATTCGCCGGTCGGTTCCCCGAGGACGAGGACACACTGAAAACCCTGCCCGGTATCGGGGATTATACGGCCGCGGCGATTGCCGCCATTGCCTTCGGGCGCAAGGCCACGGTCGTGGACGGCAATGTCGAACGGGTGACGGCGCGCCTGTTCGCCATCGACCAGCCCCTGCCCGAAGGCAAGCCCTGGATCCGGGCCATGGCCGCGACCCTCACCCCCGATTATCGCCCCGGGGATTTCGCACAGGCGATGATGGATCTGGGCGCCGGCGTGTGTGTGCCGCGTAATCCGCAATGCGGGCGATGCCCGCTCTCCGGACAGTGCGAGGCTCTGGCCGCGGGTCTGGCGGGGGAGCTGCCGCGTCGGGCGCCGCGCAAGGCGCGCCCGGAACGGCGCGGCATCGCCTTCTGGCTGCAGAGCCCGGACGGGCGGGTATTGCTGCGCCGCCGCCCGGAAAACGGGCTGCTGGGCGGGATGATGGAAATCCCCTCCACCCCCTGGGCGGAAAACGACGCCCGCCCGCCCGCAATGCAGGACCTGGCGCGCCTGGCGCCGCTGGATGTGTCCTGGCGCGTCTTGCCGGGGCGGGTGCGCCATGTGTTCACGCATTTTTCCCTCGAACTGGAAGTCTGGGCCGGCAGGGCGGAGGCAGGGCAGCTCGATCAGGTCTGGGGCATCTGGTGGCCGATCGGCGATCTCGACCAGGCGGCACTGCCCAGCGTGATGCGAAAGATCTGCGCTCATGCCCGCGCCCATGGGGATGAGGGTGGCGCCGCCGGACCGCTGTTCGCCTGAGGGCGTCACTTCATTTCCCGAGCGGTGATGATCTGCCGCAGGGCGCGGGCTTGATGTTGGCGTGGCGGTTTCTATAGTCGTTTGCGCACGTATCTTTATCTTTCTTCCTGCCGGATGAACTGCCATGTCTCAAGAAAACGATCGGAGCGATATGCCGTCATCCCCCGCCGCTTCCGGTGCCCTTTCCGGCATCAGGGTGATCGATCTGTCGCGGGTGTTGGGCGGGCCGTATTGTTCGCAGATACTGGCCGATCACGGCGCCGATGTGATCAAGGTCGAGCCGCCCCAGGGGGATGAAACCCGCGAATGGGGACCGCCTTTCAAGGAGGGGTTGTCGGCTTATTTCTCTGGCGCCAATCGCAACAAGCGGGCGATGGCCCTGGATATCCGCGATCAGCGCGGCCGCGATATTCTGCTGCGCCTGCTGGAAGGGGCGGATGTTCTGCTGGAGAATTTCAAGACCGGTACGCTGGAAAAATGGGGGCTGGGCTACGAGGATGTGCTGCGCCATCGCTTCCCCCGCCTGGTGCACTGCCGCATTTCCGGTTTCGGCGCCGACGGCCCCTTTGGCGGCTTGCCGGGATACGATGCGGTGGTGCAGGCCTGGACCGGGCTGATCAGCATCAACGGCAGCCCCGAATCGGGGCCGGTGCGTCTGGGGATTCCGCTGGTCGATCTCGGTACCGGGCTGTATGCGGCCAACGGCATCATGATGGCGCTGCTGGAACGCAGCCGCTCCGGGCGCGGGCAGTTTGTCGAGGCATCGTTATACGATTGCGGGCTGGCGCTGCTGCATCCGCAAGGGGCCAATTATCTGATGAGCGGCAAGGTGCCGGGGCTGACCGGCAACGCCCATCCCAATATCTCGCCTTACGATCTGTACGAAACGGCGACGGTGCCGGTATTCCTCGGCATCGGCAACAACCGCCAGTTCGCGCGTCTGTGCGAAATGCTGGGCGATCCGCAGCTTGCGGAAGACGAACGTTTCCGCAGCAATGCCGACCGGGTTGTCAACCGCCCGGCGCTGACGGAGCGTCTGGCAGCGCTGATGGCGACGCAGGACGGCGAGGCGCTGGCTGCACGACTATTGGCCGCCGGTGTGCCCGCGGGGGCGGCGCAGACGGTCGATCGTGCCCTGGCCCACCCTCATACCCGCCACCGTGATATGGTGGTGGAGAAGGACGGCTATAAAGGTATCGGCATTCCGGTCAAGATGGGCCGCACACCGGGACAGGTGCGCCGGGCGCCGCCGCGCTTCGGCGCCGACAGCCGCGCCATTCTGGCGGAGGCCGGTTATCCGGAAGACGAAATAGAAAGCCTGATCGCGGAAGGCGTCGTCAAGGCGGGCGATGCCGATGTCTGAATACAGGAAATCGGGGGCAGGAGGTTATTTTGGTCCAATTCGGCAAAAGTCAGTCCGTCCGGCGCAAGGAGGATGACCGTTTTCTGACCGGTCACGGCACCTATACGGACGATATCAATATCGACGGGCAGTTATATGGGGTGTTTCTGCGCTCTCCCGTTGCCCATGCCGAAATCGGCGCGATCGATCTGGAGGATGCTCGTGCCATGCCCGGTGTCGCCGGGATTTTCACCGGTGCCGATCTGGAGGCGACGGAATCCAACGATATTCCCTGCGCCATTCCCTTGAAGAACAGCGACGGTAGCCCGCGTGCCGATCCGGGCCGCCCGGTGCTGTGCACGGGGCGGGCGCGTTTTGCCGGCGATGCCATTGCCCTGATTGTGGCCGAAACGCCCGAACAGGCCCGCGATGCCGCCGAGGCGGTCATGGTCGATTTCGGGGAATTGCCCGCGGCTGCCGATCTGCGTAGCGCCATCGGCGGCCCGGCCGTTCATGATGCGGCGGCGGATAATGTCGCCTTCGATTGGCAGATGGGCGATGCGGATGCGGTGGAGGCGGCTTTTGCCGCCGCTGCCCATGTGACGCGGATCGAGGTGGTGAACAACCGCCTTGTCGTCGCCTCCCTGGAGCCGCGCGGCGCCGTGGCCGATTACGACCCCGCCTCGGGCCGGCTGACCTTGCACACCGCCACCCAGGGCGGTTGGCTGATTCGCCGCTATCTGGCAGAACATGTGCTGCATATGCGCCCGGAACAGATCAGGGTGCTGACACCCGATGTCGGCGGCGGCTTCGGCATGAAGCTGTTCTTCTATCCCGAACAGGCGGCGGTGGCCTGGGCGGCCCGCCATCTCTGCCGTCCGGTGAAATGGATCA
Source organism: Sneathiellales bacterium (assembly GCA_026992315.1). Classification (GTDB taxonomy): domain Bacteria; phylum Pseudomonadota; class Alphaproteobacteria; order Minwuiales; family Minwuiaceae; genus JALXAG01. The sequence continues at coordinate 5,264 of JALXAG010000262.1, forward strand.
ACGATCGCGGCGAATCCTTTCTCACCGATACCCATGGCCGCGACAATATCAGCAGGGCGGAGCTGGCGTTGGATAAGGACGGGCGCATTGTGGCCATGCGCGCCGATACGCTGGCCGGGATGGGGGCCTATCTGTCCAATTTCGCGCCGATGATCCCGACCCTTGCCGGGTGCAAGGTGCTGCCCGGTGTCTATGACGTGAAAAAGCTGCATCTGCGGGTGCGCGGCGTCTTCACCAATACCACGCCGGTGGATGCCTATCGCGGCGCCGGACGGCCGGAGGCGATTTATCTGATGGAGCGGCTGATCGACCGGGCCGGGCGGGAAACCGGCCTTGGCGCGGCGGAGATCCGACGGCGGAATTTCATACCGCCTGAAGCGATGCCCTTCAAGACCGCAACGGGACAGACCTATGACAGCGGCGAATTCGCCCGCCTGCTGGATATGGCCATGGCAAGGGCCGATTGGTCCGGTTTCGAGGCACGGAGGCAGGAAGCCTCGGCGCGTGGGCGCCTGCGCGGCATCGGCCTGTGCTATTATGTCGAGGCCACCGGCGGCGCCCCGGACGATACGGTGGCGGTACGTTTCGGGCAGGACGACACGGTGTCGGTTGTGGTCGGCACCCAATCCACCGGACAGGGGCATGAAACCGCCTTCGCCCAACTGATGGCCGAGCGGCTGGAAGTGGATATCGATCGTATCCGCATCATACAGGGCGATACGGACGCCCTGGCCAAGGGCGGCGGTACCGGCGGATCGCGATCGCTGACCGTCGAAGGGGGTGCCATCGTCAAGGTGGCTGAAACGGTGATCGAACGGGGACGGTTCTTTGCCTCGCTGCTTCTGGAGGCGGCCGAACAGGATATCGAATACAGGGATGGCCGTTTCACCATCGTGGGGACGGACCGGCGTATCGGCCTGTTCGAACTGGCGCGCCGGGCAGCGGATCATCCCGCAGCCCAGGGGGATTACGAGGGCGGGCTCGATGCCAGCGCCGCCTATGAGGTCGAAGCCTTCACCTATCCGAACGGCTGCCATATCGCCGAGGTGGAAATCGATCCCGATACCGGCGAGCTGAGCATTGAAAACTATACGGTCGTGGATGATTTCGGCCATATTCTGAACCCGATGCTGGTGGAGGGTCAGGTGCATGGCGGTATCGCCCAGGGGCTGGGCCAGGCATTGATGGAGGCGGCGCGCTACGATGCAAACGGCCAGCTTCTCAGCGGCTCTTTCATGGATTATGCGCTGCCGCGCGCCATCGACATGCCCGCCAATCTGTCCCTGTCCACCGTCGAAGTGCCGTGCCGAAACAATCTTCTCGGCGTCAAGGGCTGTGGCGAGGCCGGCTGCATCGGCGCCCCGGCGGCGCTGATCAATGCGATTATCGATGCGCTTGCCCCTCTCGGGGTGGAGCATATCGACATGCCCGCCACGCCGCAGCGTCTGTGGGAGGCCATCCGCACCGCCCGCAATCGCCCGGCGCCATGAGTGCGCGTCATTATCCCGCCCGCCCCGTCGTCGCCGTCGGAATCGTGACCTGGTGGCAGGGGCGGGTATTGCTGATACAGCGGGGCAGGGAACCGCGTCTTGGCGAATGGTCCATCCCCGGCGGTGCGCAGAAACTGGGCGAGACCCTGCATCAGGCAGCCTTGCGCGAACTGCATGAGGAAACGGGGCTGACGGTGCCCGATGGCACGGCGCTTCATCTGGTCGATGCGCTCGATTCGATCATTCGCGATAGCCGGGGACGGATCGAGTACCATTACACGCTGGTCGATTATACCCTGTGCATTGCCGACGGCGCATCGGCGGTGGCCGGTGGCGATGTCGCCGCCCTGCAATGGGCCGATCCGGACGCGTTGGAAGCTTTTTCCCTGTGGGCGGAAACGCGGCGGATCATTGCCGCCGCCAGGCGTATCATGGCAGGAGGGGAGGGGGCGTTTCAGTCATCGAAACGACCGCCGCGCCCCTGACCCCGGCTGAAACGGGCGGCACCTTTCGATGCCTCTTCCCGTAGCGGTGCCAGACCGCCGCGTCCTTCGGCCTTCAATGCCTCATCCAGCGGCAGGTCCCATTGCCGGTGGGCGGAAAGGCGATCGGCGCGCATGCAGGTTTCAGGAAAGGAGGCGATGGTTTCGGCCAGCTTGCGGGCTTCCTCAAGCGCCTGGCCCGGCGGGCACAGGCGATCCGCCAGACCCCAGCGAAAGGCTTCCCCGGCATCGACGGGGCGGCCGGTCAGGATCATGTCCAGGGCCCGCCCCTGCCCGATGATGCGGGGCAGGCGCACGGTGCCGCCATCGATCAGCGGTACGCCGAAACGGCGGCAGAACACGCCGAATACGGCGGTTTCGGAGGCAACCCGCAAATCGCACCACAAGGCCAGCTCCAGCCCGCCCGCGACGGCATGGCCTTCGATGGCGGCGATGACCGGCTTGTCCAGCAGCATGCGGGTCGGCCCCATGGGGCCTTCGCCTTCGGGCTGATAGTCGATCTTTTCCGGGTTGGCGGCTTCCTTCAGGTCGTATCCGGCGCAGAAACTGCCGCCGGCGCCATGAAGAACAGCGATTTTCAGTGCGGAATCGGCGTTGAAATCCCTGAAGATGGCGCGTAACTCCCGCGCTATGCGGGCATTGACGGCGTTGCGTGCTTCGGGCCGGTTCAGGGTGACGATGAGAATGCCGTTTTGTGCCTTCGCATTGATCGATGTCATTGCCGTATCTCTTTCTGTCGGGGGTATCATGCCGGTCACGCCGGAACATGGCTCGGTTCGGAACAGTAGCGGTCTGCCGTTTTTCTGTCACCCGTTATGGCGCGATGGGATTATGAGGCGCTATGGGCAGGAAGGGCCCTTCTCCGGCGGTTCAGACAATCGTCCCGCCGTCTGGACAGGCGGCATCGGGGGCAGGAAAATGCATTATTGAAAATCATTCTCAAAATACTTGCCGAAACGGTTCAAGGTTGCTATAGATGCGAATGATAGTAGTTATCAATAGCGCAAAACTGCGATGAGCGGTAAGCGCATCAGGCAGGAGTAGTCAATGCAAAAATGTTTCAGTCTCGCTCTTGTTGCGGGGATCGCTGGGATTGCCGGACTTGCGGCCGGTTTCGTTCAGGCGGCGGAGGTGAATGTCTATTCCTCGCGTCATTACGACACCGACCGGGCGATTTATGAAGCCTTCACGGAAAAAACCGGGATCAAGGTCAATGTGGTGGAAGGAAAAGCCGGGGCACTGCTGGAGCGGTTGAAGGCGGAAGGGGCCAACAGCCCGGCCGATATTCTGCTGACCACAGATGCCGCCAATCTGTGGCAGGCAGAGAATGAAGGACTGTTTGCCCCCGTTTCCTCGGCCCGGCTGGAACAGGCCGTTCCGGCCCATCTGCGCCACCCTGATAATCTGTGGTTCGGCTTTACCACCCGTGCCCGCCTGCTGATGTACAATAATGCCAAGGGCCGCCCCGCCGGGCTGGAGCGTTATGAGGACCTGGCGAAACCCGAATATAAGGGCATGATCTGTGTGCGTTCCTCGCGCAATACCTATAATCGTTCTCTTGTCGCCTCGCTCATTGCGGCCAATGGCGAGGAAGCGACACGTGCCTGGCTGAAAGGCTTTGTCGCCAATTTCGCCCGCAAGCCACAGGGCAACGATACCGCCCAGATCAAGGCCGTGGCAGCCGGTATCTGTCGTATCGGCATCGCCAACAGCTATTACCTGGCGCGGCTGAAAAAGAGCAGCGATCCCGAACTGGCGGCCGTGGGCAAGGCAGTCGATGCGATTTTTCCCAATCAGAAGGACCGCGGTACTCATATCAATATCAGCGGTGCCGGGTTGCTGAAAACGGCCCGCAACCGCAGGGAGGCGATAATGTTCCTGGAATTTCTGGCCACTCCCCAGGTGCAGGAAATGCTGGCGGCCGGTAACAATGAATATCCGGTGGTGGCCGGGGTGAAGGTCGATCCGGTGGTCAGGGCGCTCGGCGATTTCAAGGCCGATACGCTGAATGCCGCCATACTTGGCGCCAACAACCTGAAGGCGCTGACCATGATGGAAGAGGCGGGCTGGAACTGATCCGCCCTACGCATCTTCCCTACCTCCTCACATGATCCAGACTTGGGCCCGGCGACGGGCCCTTTTTTTGACGCTACCTATGATCCGGTGTTCTTATCCATGGCGCGGCTGAGCAGGACGATGGGAATGATGCCGACTGCGACGATGGTCAGCGCGGCGGTTGAAGCCTCCGCAAGGCGTTCGTCGGATGCCAGGTTATAGACGCGTACTGCCAGGGTTTCGAAATTGAACGGGCGCAGAATCAGCGTGGCGGGCAGTTCCTTCATGACATCGACGAAGACAATCAGGGCAGCGGCCAGCAGGCTTGGCCGCAGCAGCGGCAGGTGGATGCGTATCAATACGCTGCGTGGCGGGCAGCCCAGGGTGCGGGCGGCAGCGTCCATGCTTGGGGTGATTTTGGCAAGCCCGGCAGAGATGGCACCGTAAGAGACGGCAAGAAACCGTACCAGATAGGCGAACAGCAGCACACCGATGCCGCCGCTGATCAGCAGGCCGGTGGAAATGCCGAAACTGCTGCGCATAAAGGCGTCGACGGCATTGTCGAAGGCTGCCACGGGAATAAACACGCCGACGGCGATCACCGATCCGGGTATGGCATATCCCAGCGATGCCGCCCGGTTGGCTACGGCAATGAGGGGGGAGCGGCTCAAGCGTTGGCCATAGGCCATGAGGACGGCGACGGCGACGGTCAGCAGGGCGGCGATGATCGACACTTTAAAACTATTGGCTGCCAGGGATCCGTACCAGGAGCCGAAGGCTTTATCGCCATGACGCAGGCTCAGACGCAGGAGTTCCGCGACCGGGAGCAGAAAACCCAGCAATACCGGCAGCAGGCAGGCGAAGGCGGCCGGCCAGCCCCGCCATCCCAGATCGCGCCTTTGTGCCGGGCGGTGCTGGCGGCTGCTTTCGTAATAGCGCTGGCGCCGGCGCGAATGCTGTTCGAGAAACAACAGTAATGCGACGAAACCAAGCAGAAAAGCGGCAAGCTGAACGGCTGCCTGAGGATCGCCGCGCGAGAACCATGTGGTGTAGATGGCCGTGGTGAAGGTGCGGACGGCAAAATAATCGACGGTGCCGAAGTCGGCCAGGGTTTCCATCATCGCCAGTGACAGCCCGGCAATCAGCGCCGGGCGGGCCATGGGCAGGGCAATACGCCAAAAGGCGCCGAAGGGGCCGAGGCCGAGAACCCGGCTTGCCTCCAGTGTCGTGACCGATTGGTTGATGAAGGCGGCACGGGCCATCAGATACACGTAAGGATACAATGCCAGGGACAGCATGAGAATCGCCCCACCCATGGAACGGATTTCGGGAAAGACATAGTCTCCGGCGCCCGTATAACCGCCAAGCGCGCGGATCAGGCGCTGAACCGGCCCGGCATAATCTAGGAGATCCGTATAGACGTAAGCGAGAACATAGGCGGGCAGGGCCATCGGCAGCAGCAGGCCGATTTCAAAAACACGCCGCCCCGGAAAGCGGTAATTGGCGACCAGCCAGGCGCATCCCGTGCCGATGACGGCAGTGCAGAGGGCAACCCCGGTCAAAAGTATCAGACTGTTGGCAATATAGGTGGCCAGAAAGGTGCGGGCGAGATGACGCCACACCTCGGTTGGCGGCTCGAACAGCTTCACGGCGATGGCCGCAATCGGCAACATTACCAGGAAGGCAATGAAAAGGGAGAAGAAAAGCCAGGCCCCCCGTGAGCGCCCGTCGCTTGTGTAAGATGAGCCGAGCGTACCGTCAGCCATTATCATTGCCGCTTTCTTCTTCTGCCGCTGCTATGGGAATGCCGCGGCGGAACTGATAATCGTTCGCGATTGGCGACTATGCCAAAGTAACCTGGCTCAGGCAAATGATAAGGTGGGCCCGTATGTCTGTTTACGGCCGTTCCGGTTCCGGACAGCACAAAATACCGCCCGGACCAGATACGGGAGCGAAATTCCCTGTTTCAGGTTTCGGGTTCAGATTGGGGCGCATCATGCGAAAAGGAAACGCTTGCTGTGGCGCCGATCTATTCCAGTTCCACCGTTTCAGCCACCGGTCCGCGCTGGCCCTGGGAGGAAATCAGCCTGACGCGCTGCTCCTTCTCCAGCGTAGGGATGCCGGCGCGTTCCAGGGTGCGGATGTGAACGAACACATCCGGGCCGCCATTATCCAGTTCGATAAAGCCGAAGCCTTTTTCCGTATTGAAGAATTTCACGCGCCCGCCGATCATTTCGCCGGTATTGCCCTCTGCAGGGCGGATCTCATGAATGACGGAAATCGAAGCCCCCTTGGGGCCCTGCACCACTTCGCACAGGATCTGCGCGCCCTGGGCGATGCCCTTCAGGCCGCAACGCTCCAGAACGGAGGCATGGAGAAAGGCATCTCTGTTTCCGGGAAATTCGGCAAAACCGAAACCTTTGTCGGCATTGTACCACTTTACCGTTCCTTCAAGACGCTCCCCGCTGGAGGAGTGATCCTGGCTGGCATCGAAATCGGCAGACATATGGGAAAAAGCTCCGCAATATAACAACAGGCTCAATCACGCGGATACGAAAGGCCGGGCAGGGTGCCTGTCGGCTCAGGGCTACAACCGCAGGATAACCGCCGCGGCGATACCCTGACACGCGGTCACCCTGGCTGATCGATCCGACCGGCCTGTGCGGGGCGCGATTAACGGAAGTAATAATGCTCGTTAAAGGGTGGAGGCGTCAAGCGTCTATCGGAAGTGGATTAACCATATTTTCCTGCCCGGCCCTTCCGACAGCACGATGTCCCCGAAACGAGGCAAAAGCAGTTGCGCTGACGGGCCGGCTGTGGCTTTGTTTGCGCGGTTTGTGTTTTCAAGGGTCCGATCATCATGGCGCCGCCTCTTCTGACCATCAATGACGTTACCCTCGGTTTTGGCGGAAAACCGCTGTTTCTCGGCATATCGCTTGCCGTCGGGGCGGGGGAGCGGATTTGCCTGGTCGGCCGGAACGGATCAGGCAAATCGACCCTGCTGAAGGTGCTGGCCGGTCAGATCGATACTGACAGCGGCGAACGTTTTGCCGAGGCGGGCGCACGTATCGCCTATCTGCCGCAGGAACCGGATTTATCCGCCTACAGCCGCGTGATCGACTATCTGCGCGATGTCGCCGGTGCCGATATCCCCGAATATGAATTCGGCCGTTACCTCGATGCGCTGGGATTGCGGGCCGATGCGCAAGCCTCCTCCCTGTCGGGCGGGCAGAAGCGCCGGGCGGCCATTGCGGCGGTGTTGGCCGGGCAGCCGGATGTGTTGCTGCTGGACGAACCGACGAACCATCTGGACCTGCCCGCCATCGAATGGCTGGAAAATACCCTGGCGCAATTTCGCGGCGGCATGGTGCTGATCAGCCATGACCGCGAATTTCTCAGGCGGTTGAGCAACAGGACCATATGGCTGGACCGGGGCAGGCTGCATCGTCTGAACGAGGGATTCGCCAAATTCGATGAATGGTCCTCGGCGCTGCTGGCGGCGGAAGAGGCCGAGAATGCCCGTCGCGACAAGCTGATTGCCCGTGAAAGCATCTGGGCCGTGCAGGGGATAACCGCCCGGCGCAAGCGCAATCAGGGGCGTTTGCGCAAGCTGCAGGCCCTGCGCGCGGCCCGGCGCGAACAGATCCGCCGCCCCGGCGCCATGCGCCTGCAACAGGGCGAGGGAAGGCTCTCGGGGCGGCTGGTGATCGAGGCCGAACACATCTGCAAAAGCTTCGGTGACGGCAGGCCGGTCATTCGCGATTTCAGCTTCCGGGCCATGCGCGGCGACAAGGTCGGCATCGTCGGCCCGAACGGGGTGGGGAAGACGACATTGGTGCGCATGCTGACCGGCGATCTTGCCCCCGATAGCGGCACGGTCCGTCTGGGCACCAATCTGGCAATGGCGGTCGTGGATCAGATGCGCAGCGCCATCGATCCCGGGCTGACCCTGATCGAGACCCTCACCGGCGGCGAGGGCGATCAGGTGCGTATCGGCAAGGAAACCCGCCATGTCATCGGTTATCTGGGCGATTTCATGTTCAGCCCCGAACAGGCGCGCGCCCGGGTGGCGACATTATCGGGCGGGGAACGCAATCGCCTGTTGCTGGCCAGGGCGCTGGCCACCCCGTCCAACCTGCTGGTGCTGGACGAGCCGACCAACGATCTGGATATGGAGACGCTGGACCTGCTGCAGGAATTTCTGGGCGATTATGAGGGAACGCTGCTTCTGGTCAGCCATGACCGTGATTTTCTCGACCGGGTGGTGACATCGACAATCGTTCTCGACGGGCAGGGCGGGGCGCGCGAATATGCAGGCGGGTACAGCGATTACCGTGCCGAACTGGCCGCACCGGAAAGGGCGGATAAACGCCATGCGGCCAGGAAGAGGCGCCCGGCAACGGATAAGGAGACAGCACGCCGGGACAAAACGCGCAAACCGGCCCGATTGTCTTACAAGCACAAACGCGCCCTTGAAACCCTGCCCGGCGAAATCGCGGCGCTGGAGAAAAAGATTGCCGGGTTGGAAGAGCGCCTCGCCGATCCGACCCTTTATGCCCAGGACAGGGAGGAATTCTCCCGCCTGAGCGCGGCGCTGGAGGAAGCGCGCCAGACCCTCGACGCCAAACAGGAACAATGGCTGGAGCTGGAAATCCTGCGCGAGGAGATCGAGGGCGGCTGATCCGCCTGTTCCCTTCAGGCGGGGACGTCGCTTGCGGTGGCGGCGATGGCGCAGAAACGATCCGCCAGGGCCGCCAGCGAAGCTCGCTGCAGGTCGGCGGCGGTAACGATGCCATCGCCGTTCGGTCCGGGCAGGTCGCGGGTGGCGGTGGCGGATGCCACAACGGTGCTGAACAGGCCGTGATCGACGGCGGCGCGGACCGTGGCGCTGATGCACATATGAGTCATGAAACCGCCGACCAGAAGCTGTTTGCGGCCGGTGGCGGCAATCGTTTTTGCCAGCTCGGTTCCCGCAAAGGCATTGGGCAGGGTCTTGCCGATGACCGTTTCGTTGCCTTCAGGGGCAGCGGCGGCGATGATGCAGCCGCCGCGGGCGGGATCGAAGGCCCCGCCGGAACGACCCAGATGCTTGATATGGATGATCGGGACGCCGGTTTCACGCGCCGTTTCCAGCAGCCGGGCTATTTCCGCCAGGGCGGCCTCGATGCCGGGCAGAACGATGCCGCCGTCGAGATATTCGCGCTGGCAGTCAATCAGCAGCAGACAGGATTCATCGAAGGCTGCGGGCCGGATCGTGGCGCCGGCCATTTCCAGCAGGGTTTTCGGCTTGGACATGGTGGTATCTCTTCATCTGTGGATAAGTTCGTTGCTGCCATCAGGTTTAATCTGCGTTTATGCAGAAAAAAATCCGCGATAATGCATTTGTAATCTGCAATAATGCAGAATGTTCAATCTCGACGATATTCGCATCCTTCTCGCCATCGGCCGCCGGGGCACCTTGTCGGGGGCGGCAGAGACGCTCGGTCTGCACCAGACGACGGTTTCCCGCCGTCTTGCGGCACTGGAACAGGCGCTGGGCGCGCGTTTGTTCGATCGTATCGACCGGCGTATGCAGCCGACCCGCCGGGGCGCGGTGCTGCTGGCGCAGGCGGAACGGGTCGAACAGGAAGCCCTGACCCTTGAGGCGCTGGCCGAACGGGCCGATATGCGCCCGGCCGGCAATGTGCGTATTGCCGGGGTCGAATCCCTTTTATCGGCGTTTGTGGCCCCGCGCCTCGGGCGTTTTTGGCAACGCTATCCCGATATTACGGTGGAACTGGTCGCCGGTAATGAGAACCTGCATATCAGCCGCCGCGAGGCCGATATCGCCCTGCGCCTGGCCCGGCCCGTTTCAGGCGATGCCATTGCGCGGCGGATCGGGGTTTTCGGCTTTGCCCTTTACGGCCCCCGGGAGGCGGGGGCGGGAAAAGCCGCTGCCGCCTGGGGCGGTTATGACGAAGAACTCGACCATGTGCCGGAGCAAAAATGGTTACTGGCACAGGCCGGGCACGGTTCATTGCGCCTGAAGGCCAGCTCTGCGCATATCCTGCGTGCCGCCGCCTGCGGGGCGGGGCTGCGGGTGATGCTGCCCTGCTGCATGGGAGATCGGGAAGCAGGGCTTAAGCGCCTGTCAGGGCCGGAACCTGCCGCCTGTCGCGAGATATGGCTGCTTGTCCATCGCCAGATCCGCCATGTCGCCCGCATTGCGGCGGTCATCGACTGGCTGGTGGAAACGGCGGAACAGGAAAGTGCATTCCTGCGCAATGGCGATGGGCCCGGCTCCTGATCATATCATCAGTGCCACCGGATCCTTCATAGCCAGCCGCGTTGGCGGATCGCAGCCCGATAGGCGCGGCTAACGGGAATTCTGGCGCCGTTATCCAAGAATAAAATAATCCTGGATCCTTCCTTCCGGGCCGCCGTGACGTGGGATGCCGCCACCCAGTGCGAACGGTGTACCTGTAGCCCGTCCAAGGTTTCAAGCTCTGCCAGGGCGTCGCGAAAGCGCATCAGAATCATTTCCCGGCCGGCGGTGGTCACGGCACATACATAATGATCCTCGACGGAGACATGCACCAGATCGTCGCCGATCCGGGCCGGCAGACGGCGCAGAAAGGGACAGGGCTGCGATGCTGGCGAGGCCGCCTCCTGCTTCATTTCCGGCATCGGAACGTTTGCGGAAGGTGGCGAAGCCGTTGCCCCGTCATGCGTCGCATCCTCCCTGCGGTGTATCTGCAGTCGGCCGCGTTCCGCCGTCAGGGTCAGGAAATAGCTCAGCACCAGAGCGACGGCGAGCACATCGGGATAGTAATAGGCAAGGCCCAAGGGCTCTCTGTCCGTCAGTTTTTTTTCCAGTAAATCGATGAGGAACGCCCCCGGAATGGCGGCGATAGCGGCCCCGGCACCGATCGCCAGGAGTTGCAGCCACAATTTTTCTCGCACGATGGCCAGCAGGATCAGAATGCTGCCATAGCACAGGATCCAGCCGCCCAGAATGGCGACGGCCCAATAAATCAGCCGGGAGGCCGTATCCATATGTTCCAGGGTGCCGAAAGGGCCCATATAGGCGAACAGCAGGATCAGCGGCACGATAAAGGCCAGATGCTTTGCCAGAATTTTCACTGGCTGTCTGTTTTCGTCCTTTTGCCGCTGTTGGGTGTGCCGTTCGCGCTTCGTGAAATGCATGAACCCGTTCATTAACGAATTCTCCCCGTTCCCTCGCGTAATGCGGCTGTCATTTTGCCGGCACCCCCGATTTATTTTCCCCTCAGGTCGTAAAGGCCCGCGTGAATTAAACCCCGGTGTAATCATACAGGATGCAGAAAATGCACGAAAATATTATTCGGATGATCGGTTTCGCCTCTGTCCTGCCGTTTTCCGCCATGGCCTCGGCCGCCGATCTGCAGGTCGCGGTCGATGGTGTGCGCAGCGATCAGGGTGAGGTGCGTATCGCCATTATCGGCGAGAACGGCAAGAAGGATTTTCCCAATGCCGCCGAAGCCGCCGCGCGGGCCATTGTTCCCGCGCATAAGGGGCGGGTTGCCGCCGGCAGCTACGATCTGCCTCCCGGTAAATACGCCATTGCCGTTTTTCACGATGAAAACGGCAATGGCAAGCTGGACAGCAATCTGTTCGGCATCCCGACCGAAGGCTATGGTTTTTCCGGCAAGACCAGAGGGTTCATGGGCCCTCCGAGTTTTGACGGCGCCAGCATCGAAATCGGCGACGACGGAGCCAGGGTTCTGATTCCTCTTACATATTGATCGCCTTGTATTGCGAAGGGAAAAGATCATGAACAGGCGTGGTTTCCTGACGGCAGCGGCAATGCTGCCACTGATCGGGGCTTTCGGGCCGGGGCTGGTGTTCGGTGCGGAGGCGGGGCCGATATTCCGCGCCTTTCGGGAGGGGCGGGCAAAGCATCCTTGGCTGACGGCCTTCGACACTGCTGCCGCGGCCTATGATTGCGAAAATTGCGAAATGGAAGGCCGCCTGCCCGCCGGATTGCGCGGTATTCTTTACCGCAATGGTCCGGCCATGCATGAGAAGGGCGGGCGGCGTTATCGCCATTGGTTCGATGGCGATGGCATGGTGCAGGCCTTCCGTCTTGGTGAACAGGGTGTTTCCCATCGCGGTCGCTTTGTCGAAACGGCAAAATTCGTGGCGGAGAAAAAGGCGGGCCGCATGCTTTATCCCGGGTTTGCCACGCCCTTGCAGGACGCATTGCCGGTTGCCGGACCCGATAGCGTCAATGTCGCCAATATCAATGTAATTTCTCATGCCGGGCGGCTCTATGCCCTGTGGGAAGCCGGTAGTGCCTATGAAATTGCCCCGGATGATCTGAAAACCCTGGGACCGAAGATCTGGACACCGGAAATGCGCGGGATGCCGTTCTCGGCCCATCCCCATGCGGATAGGGATGGCACGCTATGGAATTTCGGCTATGAAATCACCCGGGCCGACATGCTGGTTCTCTATCGCATCGATGCCGGCGGAACAGTGCGCGGACATGCCGTCATTCCTGTGCCGGGAATGGCGCCCATTCATGATTTCGTGGTGACCGAACGTCATCTGGTCTTTCTGATTCCACCGCTTTCCCATGATCATAACCGCGATCCGCGGCGCAGTTTCCTCGATAGCCTGTCCTGGGATCCGGATGCGCCGAGCCGGATTCTTGTTGTCGACAAGGACGATCTGAGCCGCCGCCGCTGGCTGGAAATGCCGGCTAACTGGGTGTTTCACTTCGCCGATGGCTGGGACGAAAGGGACGGCACCATCCGTTTGCATGCCTGTACGTATGAGGATGCCGAAATCCTGTTCACGCCCTTCCGGGCCGTTATGCGCGGGGAGGTGCCGGCGATCCCCGCGGCGAGGATGCGGAGAATCGCCCTTCATCCCGATAATCGGGTCACGGTCGAGGATAGCGGCATTGCCGGGGAATTTCCGCGCACCAGCACCCCGGCGGGCAGCGGTGTTGCGCCCTATATGGTTCTGGCCGGCCCCGGCTCGTCAGCGCATCCGTTGCCCAATCGCATTGTGCTGTGGGACGGGGTGAAAGAGCAGGCGCGCGGTTATCGTTACGGCGATACGGAAATCGCCGAGGAACATGTCATCGTTCCCGACCGTAATGGCCGGGCGCGCTGGGTTCTGGGCACCAGCCACGATTTCGCGGCCCGGCGCACGCGGCTGAATGTGTTCGAGATCGCCGGTTTCGCAGATGGGCCCGTTTGCCGGGCGACCCTGCCTTACGCCCTGCCCCTGGGCCTGCACGGGAATTTCGTTGCCGTTTGAGCGGGAGTGAAATCGGAAACATATGCAATGCGCGCAGACAAGAAACTGCCTGCACTTTGACCTGACGGTATGAGGAAGAAAGGCGCCGGGAAGAAACACACCGAAGTGTGAAGCGGCGGAGCTATAAAGGGCAAGGGATGGTGCGGATGGGGAGACTCGAACTCCCACTTCGTTACCGAAACCAGATTTTGAGTCTGGCGCGTCTACCAGTTCCGCCACATCCGCAGGCTGAGGCGGATATTATACAAGCGCCGCGCCGGGTCAATCACTTATGCGGGATTTGTCCTTGCCGCCGGCATCATGGATCGCCCGTCAGCCGTCTCTGCCAGGGCGGCTGACGGGAGGAACACGGCAGGTCAGGATACGGAGGCAGCAGGCTTCGATGCCGGCAGCTCAGTCAAAGATATCGAAAATCTCACCGAGCACGGATTTGCGCCGCCGTTTACCGTATCCGTATTTGTCATGGCCATATGCGTATTTGCCGTGATGGCCGCCATGTTTGCGGGGCTTGTCGTATCCGCCGGAAGGTACCGGCGAATCCGGGGGGCGGATTTCTGCGGTGCTGCGTTCGATGATCTTGTCCAGTTCGCCACGGTCCAGCCAGACACCACGGCATTTCGGGCAATAATCGATTTCTATGCCCTGACGTTCGGCCATGGCCAGGTCGGTTTCGCATGCGGGGCATTTCATTTCGTTTCTCCGTTCAGAAAGCGAGGGGACAGCCATTCTCCGGGGGCCGGTCAGTAGCGGGCATAGATCCGTGCCGAACCATCCTCCTTGAACAGTATGACGTTGTAGGATTCATTCCCGCCGCCTTCCATGCCGGGAGAGCCGGCAGGCATGCCAGGAACCGACAGGCCCGCTGCCGCCGGTTTTTCTGCCAGCAGGCGTTCGATATCGCGTGCGGGAACATGGCCTTCAATCACATAGTTGCCGACCATGGCCGTGTGGCAGGCCTGCAGCGGCGCCGGGACGCCGGCGATCTTCTTGATCGGGTCCAGGTTCTCCGTCTCCTTGACGGTGACGTCATGGCCATTGGCTTTCAGGTGGTCGATCCATTTGGCACAGCAGCCACACCACGGAGATTTATAGACGATGAAATCGGCAGCCTTTGCAGCGCCGAGCGAGGTTGCCGCCATCATCGCCACGGCGGCGGCCGCCGCCTGCAATGCCCTGAGCGAAGCGGGTTTGCGCTGATGTCTGTCTCGTGCCATGTCAGCCTCTTTTCTGCGAAATGTCATGTTGCGGAAGATTCTCTAACATCTCTAGGAACTATAGGGTCAAGGGCGGATTGGATCAGGAAGATATTTTTCCCGCTGTGGCGATCCCGCCTGCCGGCGGAAAGGCAGAAGCGGAAAATGATGCAATGCAATATTCATTTCGTTAACCATTGAATACGTGCTATATTTCATGGTGTGCGTTGCAATATATGGCGATGTGCCGATATGTGCGCAAAGGATGGAGTGACGACGATGGCAACGAAAACCGCAAAAGCGAAGGCGGCGCAGAAAAATCGGGCGATGGCGGCGGGTGCCGCCGTACAAGGGCAGGATCCCGCCGTCAGGGAGCCTGAGACATCTGTCTCACCTGTGACTGAGGAGAAATCCCTCACGCCTGCGACGGTGGAGAAAAAAGCACCCGTTCCTGCACGGAAAAAGCGGGCGGAGACCGCCAGAACGGCTTCCGCAAAGAAAACGGCGGATGGGCAGGAGGCGCGCTCCGGTGATGCCACGCCGGCCGATATGTTCTCCTTGTTCGCTGCGGTGAATGACGGTTTTTTCCGCTTGTGGACCCAAGGCACCGCCGAAACGGTCAAACTGGCGGAAAAGGCAGCCAGGGCGGGCAGCCTGAACGATTTGTACGAACTGCAGATCGATTATGCCTGCACCCTGAGCCAGGGCTATGTCGAGGAAGGGCTGCGCATCGGCGAATGTGCCTTTGCCGCTGCCCGCGCCGCCGGCCGGGAAATCGCCGCATCCGGCCGGTAGGCCTCCCCCTGCCCGGGCAGGGGGCGACACTGTCGTTTTTTAAGTGAATTTTCAGGCCCTCCGGCCATCATTGGCACATGCCGATGGTGCGGGGGGCTTTTTTTCTGGATTAAAATTACGATATTCTATGCAAGAGCGAAATTTGCGAACGATGGGAATAACCGGTTTGAAGCCATGAGCGACAAACGAAATACCGACAGACAGGACGATATCGGCATCGTCACCAAGACGCGGCCCAAGACGCGCAAGCCGTCGATGTGGCGTGTCATCATGCTGAACGACGACTATACGCCAATGGAATTCGTGGTTTTCGTTCTGGAACGCTTCTTTGCCAAAAGTCATGAGGAGGCAACGCAGATCATGCTGACCGTGCATCAGAAGGGCGCGGGGGTCTGCGGGGTCTTTCCCTATGATGTCGCCGAAACCAAGATCAGCCAGGTGATGGATCTGGCCCGCGAGAATCAGCATCCCCTGCAATGTACGATGGAAAAGGTTGATTGACTGTGCCTTCATTTTCTCCTGTCC
Source organism: Sneathiellales bacterium (assembly GCA_026992315.1). Lineage (GTDB taxonomy): Bacteria > Pseudomonadota > Alphaproteobacteria > Minwuiales > Minwuiaceae > JALXAG01. The sequence goes on from JALXAG010000262.1 coordinate 21,113, forward strand.
TGGAAGAGACACTCCACCGGGCGCTGGCCCTGGCGACGGAACGCCGCCAGGAATTCGCCACGCTCGAACATCTGTTGCTGGCCCTGACCGAGGATCAGGACGCCGCCGCCGTGATGCGCGCCTGCGACGTGGATCTGGAGCTGTTGCGCCAGGATCTGGAACAGTTTCTCGACGATGAGCTGAAGGACCTGGTGGTCGACGGTCTGGAAGGCGCCCGCCCGACGCTGAGCTTCCAGCGCGTGGTGCAGCGGGCGCTGATCCATGTGCAGTCCTCGGGCCGGGAGGAGGTGACCGGCGCCAATGTGCTGATAGCGATCTTCGCCGAACGCGAATCCCATGCCGTCTATTTCCTGCAGAAGCAGAATATGAGCCGCCTCGATGCCGTCAGCTATGTCTCTCACGGCATTGCCAAGGCGCCCGGCTATACGACGCGAAGAACGCCCCGCGGTACCGAAGAGGATATGGAAGCCCCTCCCTCCGCTGAGGATGAAGTGCCGGAGGCGGAGGACGAGAAGGAAAACGAACACGAGGCGCTGGATGCCTATTGCGTCAATCTGAACCGCAAGGCCAGGGAAGGGCGCATCGATCCGCTGATCGGTCGTGAACACGAGATCGAGCGCACGATTCAGATTCTGAGCCGCCGTACCAAGAACAACCCGCTATATGTCGGCGATCCGGGTGTGGGCAAAACCGCGATTGCCGAAGGGCTGGCCCTGCGCATCGTCAAGGGCGATGTGCCGGAAATCCTGACCAAGGCGACGGTCTTTTCCCTCGACATGGGGGCGCTGCTGGCCGGAACCCGCTATCGCGGCGATTTCGAGGAACGGCTGAAAGCGGTGATGGCCGAGCTCGAGGCCTATCCCCATGCCATATTGTTCATTGACGAAATTCATACGGTGATCGGCGCCGGGGCGACCTCGGGCGGGGCGATGGACGCCTCCAACCTGCTGAAGCCGGCCCTGGCCAATGGCGGGCTGCGCTGCATCGGTTCGACCACATACAAGGAATACCGTTCGCATTTCGAGAAGGATCGTGCCCTGCTGCGCCGGTTCCAGAAGATCGATATCGTCGAACCCTCGATCGAGGATGCGGTCAAGATCATGAAGGGGCTGAAGCCCTATTACGAGAAGCATCACAAGGTCCGCTACACCATGGATGCGCTGCGCGCGGCCGTGGAACTGTCGGCCCGCTACATCCATGACCGCAAGCTGCCGGACAAGGCGATCGACATCATCGATGAGGTCGGGGCCGCGCAGAACATCCGCCCGCCCTCCAGGCGCAAGAAGACCATCGGCGTGCGCGATGTCGAGGAGATCGTCGCCAAGATCGCCCGCATCCCGCCGAAGAGCGTTTCGCGCAAGGATACCGAAGGGCTGAAGGATCTGGCCCCCGCCCTGCGTCAGGTCGTTTTCGGCCAGGACAAGGCGATCGATGCGCTTTCCACCGCCATCAAGCTGTCCCGCGCCGGGCTGCGTGAGGCCGGCAAGCCAATCGGTTCCTACCTGTTTTCCGGCCCGACCGGCGTCGGCAAGACCGAGGTCGCCCGTCAGCTTGCCGCGACGATGGGGATCGAGCTGGTGCGTTTCGATATGTCCGAATATATGGAACGCCACTCGGTCAGCCGGCTGATCGGTGCGCCGCCCGGCTATGTCGGTTTCGATCAGGGCGGCATGCTGACCGATGCCGTCGATCAGCATCCGCATGTGGTGCTGCTGCTCGATGAGATCGAAAAGGCCCATCCGGATGTGTTCAACATTCTGCTGCAGATCATGGATCACGGCAAGCTGACCGATCATAACGGCAAGCAGATCGATTTCCGCAACGTGATCCTGATCATGACCACCAATGCCGGGGCGGCGGAAATGGCCCGTCCGGCCATCGGCTTCAACCGCGACAGCCGTGCCGGAGAGGATGAGGATGCGATCAAGCGCCTGTTCACCCCGGAATTCCGCAACCGTCTGGATGCGATCATTCCCTTTGCGCCGTTGTCGCCCGAGGTCGTCTCCCGCGTGGTCGACAAGTTCGTTCTGCAACTGGAAGCCCAGCTTTCCGACCGCAACGTGACCTTCAGCCTGACCGACGAGGCACAGTCCTGGCTGGCCAAGCGCGGTTATCATCCCGAATACGGGGCGCGGCCGCTGGCCCGCGTCATTCAGGAGCATATCAAGAAGCCCCTGGCGGATGAGCTGCTGTTCGGCAGGCTGGTTCATGGCGGCCATGTTCGCGTCAAGGTCGCCAAGGGCAAGCTTGCCTTCGATATCGATGCCGATGCGCCGCGCTCTTCGCCGGGGGGCAAGGGAAAGGGCAAGAAATCCGTCGGCGGCGAATCCGTCAAATAAACCGCCTGCAGGCAGGGCGCGGGTCTTCATGATCCGGCGAACGGGTCGGGTTCGTTCCGGCCTGTTTTACCGTGGCTTGCGGGCGGTGCGGTCGCGTCATACTATTGCCCCCATAGTGAAACAACCGGCGGTATTCTCATGAAATTTCTGCGTTACGGTGCGGCGGGGGCCGAGAAACCCGCCATTCTCGACGATGACGGTGGCATGCGCGATCTCTCCGCCCATATCGGCGATGTGACCGGCGCCATCTTCGATGAAGACACCCTGTCCCGTCTGCGCGATATCGATGTTTCCTCGCTGCCTGCGGTCGGTGAGGAGGTGCGGATCGGCCCCTGCATCGGCGGCATCGGCAAGTTCATCTGTATCGGGCTCAATTATTCCGACCATGCCGAGGAGGCCGGGCTGGAAATTCCCGCCGAACCGCTGATCTTCATGAAGGCGACCAGTGCCGTTTGCGGTCCGAACGACAATCTCGAAATTCCCCGCGGTTCAACCAAGACGGATTGGGAGGTCGAGCTTGGCGTCATCATCGGGCGCCGGGCGAAATATGTTTCCGTCGATAAGGCGCTGGATTATGTCGGCGGTTATTGCGTTATCAACGATGTGTCCGAGCGCGATTTCCAGATGAATCACTGCGGCCAGTGGGTGAAGGGAAAATCGGCCGACACCTTCGGCCCGACCGGTCCGTGGCTGGTGACCCGCGACGAGGTTCCCGATCCGCAGAATCTATCGCTGTGGCTGAAGGTCAACGGCGAATACCGCCAGAAGGGCAGCACGGCCAGAATGGCCTTTACGGTGGCGGAGGTCGTCGCCCATATCAGCCGGTTCATGACCCTTCATCCGGGCGATGTCATTTCCACCGGCACGCCGCCCGGCGTCGGCATGGGCATGAAACCGCCGCAATATCTGCGCCCTGGCGATGTGGTGGAGCTGGGGGTCGAAGGGCTGGGCAGCCAGCGCCAGGAAGTCGTACAGGGATAGTTTTTACCGAAAGAAGGGGGGAGGGAACCATGCCTTTGGTGCCGCCGTTGACGGCCGATCACGATGAAGACGTGCGCGAATTGGCGGCGTTTTTTCATGAAACCCTGGGTTTCGTGCCCAATAGCGTGCTGACGATGCAGCGCCGCCCGGAGATCGCCAAGGCCTTCATCGCGCTGAACAAGGCGGTGATGGAATCCCGCCATGGCGTATCCAGCGAGCTGAAGCGGCTGATCGGCCATCTGGCCAGCACGACGGCCGGATGCAATTATTGCGAGGCGCATACCCTGCTGGCGGCCAAGCGCTACGGTGCCAGCGACGAACGGCTGGCGGCCATCGCCGATTATGCCGATGCGGATGTCTTCAGCGCGGCGGAAAAGGCCGCTTTCGATTTTGCCGTGGCCGCCGCCGCCGTTCCCAATGGCGTCGATGAGGCAATTGCCGAAAATCTGCGCCGGTACTGGGACGAGGGACAGATCGTCGAGATTCTGGGAGTGGTTTCCCTGTTCGGCTTTCTCAACCGCTGGAACGACAGCATGGCGACGACGCTGGAGGAAAACGCCTGCCGGATCGGCGAGGACTATCTGTCCGCAAGAGGATGGAGCCGGGGCAAGCACCGCTAGGACCGGGTGCGGTGAAAAACACTTGCCATCACCGCCCTTTTTGTGCCCGATAAAGGGCAAATGGCCCGGCACGAGCGGGGACCATGGATGAGGGGTATTCGTTTGCGAATGTTCAGGGAGACAATGATGAAAGCGATAATCAAGGGGCTGCGCCTGGCAGCCGGCGCCGTTCTTGTGGCAGGCGTGATGAGCACGGCGGCACAGGCCGATGGCGTGCGCATCGGCATTGCCCAGTTCGGGCCGCATCCGCAGCTCGATGCGGTGGTGACGGCCTTCAAGGCCGAGCTTGCCGCCGCCGGTTACAAGGAAGGGCAGAACACCACCTATGACTACGCCCATGTCAATTTCGATCCGTCGCTGGTGCCGCAATTGCTGACCAAGCAGAAAGCGGGCAATCCCGATCTGATCCTGACGATCACCACGCCGGTCAGCCAGGGGGCGAAGCAGCTGCTCAAGGGTTCGAAGATTCCGGTGGTTTTCGCTGCGGTGACCGATCCGGTGGCGGCCAAGCTGGTGCCGTCCTGGGACAAGGGGGCGCCGGACATGACCGGGGCCTCCGACCTGCAGAGCCTGGATGGCGTTCTCGCCTTCACGCGCAAGCTGCTGCCCAAGGCCAAGCGGATCGGGGTTCCCTTCAATCCCGGCGAGGACAACGATGTGGCCATGCTGGGCATGATGAAGGAAATTGCGCCGAAATACGGCTTTACGGTTGTCGAGGTCGGCGTCGATAACGCCAACGATATTCCGGTGCGCATCTCGTCCCTGCGCGGCAAGGCCGATGTGATTTACGTCGCCGCCTCCAATCTGCTGCAGCCGGCGGTTCCTGCGGTGGCTTCGGCCGCCAATGCCATCCGCGTACCGGTGATCAATGCGGCCGAAGGACCCGTGCGCGAAAATCTGGTTCTGGGTTCCTTCGCTGTCGATTATTCCCAGGTCGGCAAGAATGCCGGCAAGATCGCGGTGAGGATCCTCAAGGGCGCCAGCCCCGCCGATATCGCGCCGGTCAAGCCCGCTTATGCCGATCATGCGCCGCTGATCAGCGCCAAGCAGATGAAGATGTACGGGGTTACCCTGAGCGGCGATCTGGCCAATTGCGGTTGTGTCGTTCAATAACCCTTATTGCGGGGAACACTGAAGGGCCGGGGGTTTCCCCGGTCCTTCGCATTCCGGAACCAACCGTTGCGGACGGGGAAACACCCGATGCTGTCGATCAAGCAACTCTGTAAAACCTTTTATCCCGGCACGCCGGATGAAAAGACCGCTCTCGACCATGTCGATCTCGAGCTCGATACCGGCTCGTTCTGTGTGGTGATCGGCAGCAACGGTGCCGGCAAGAGCACCCTTCTGAACGCGATTTCCGGCAAACTGCCGGTCGATGGCGGTACCATCGCCCTCGATGGGGAGGATATCGGCCCGCTGCCGGTTCATCAGCGCGCCCGTCTGCTGGCGCGGGTGTTTCAGGATCCGATGATCGGCACCGCGCCGGGCATGAGCATCGAGGAAAACCTGCTTCTGGCCGAATTGCGCGCCAGCCGCCGCAGCCTGAAATTCGGCCTGACGGCGGCACGGCGGCGGCTGTTCCGCGATCGTCTTGCCTTGCTGGGGCTGGGGCTGGAGGATCGCCTCGATGCCCGTGTGGAGCTGCTCTCGGGCGGGCAGCGCCAGGCCCTGTCGCTGATCATGGCCGTCAGCACCAATCCGCGCCTGTTGCTGCTGGACGAGCACACGGCGGCGCTGGATCCGCGCACGGCCGGGCTGGTCATGGAGGCGACCGTGCGTGCCGTGGCCGAATTCGGGCTGACCACCCTGATGGTGACGCACAACATGCATCATGCCATCGAATATGGCGACCGGCTGATCATGATGGAGGCGGGGCGGATCAAGCTCGGCCTCGGGGCGGAGGAAAAGCGCGGCCTGACGGTCGAGGAACTGGTGGCGCGCTTTCAGATCGCCGACGACAAAATCTTGCTTTCGGATTGAGACGATGGATTTCCTGAACAGCTATATCGGCCTGATCCCGGTCACCATGGCGCAGAGCCTGATTTACGCCTTCGTCGCCACCGGCATCATGCTGCCGTTTCGCATACTGAGCTTTCCCGACCTGACCAGCGAAGGGGCCTTTCCGCTCGGCGGTTGCGTCTGCGGGGTGCTGCTGTCCATCGGTGTCGATCCGCTTCTGGCGATGACGGTGGCGGCCATGGCCGGCTTTGCCGCCGGCTGTACCACGGCCTTCGTGCATCTGCGCTTCGGCATCAACACCTTGCTGGCGGGCATTCTGGTGATGACGATGCTCTACAGCATCAATCTGCGCATTATGGGCCGCTCCAACATCGCCCTGTTCAATTACGAGAATATTTTCAGCAACATCCATCCCGATCTCAATTTCGACTATACGATGAAGATCCCGTTTCTTGCCGCGCTGATCGGTATCGTGGTTCTGGGGTTCTTCTGGTTCTTCAAAACCGAAAAGGGCGTCGGGGTCCGTGCCGTCGGCGCCAATCCGGAAATGGCGGAAGCGCAGGGAATCAATATCTGGACGGCGACGATCGGCGGGGTTGGCATCGCCAGCGCCTTATCGGCATTCGGCGGGGCGCTGCTGGTGCAGTCGCAGGGTTTTGCCGATGTCAATATGGGCTTCGGCATTCTGATCAACGGTCTGGCGGCCCTGATCATCGGCGAGGCGATCATCGGCCGCAACAGCGTGCTGCGCCAGTTGCTGGCGCCGGTCGTCGGCGCCATGGTCTATTATCAGCTCGTTTCCTTCTGCCTGGCCCTTGGCCTGCCGCCATCGGATCTGAAGCTGGCGACCGGGGCCTTTGTGCTGATCATGCTGGCACTGCCGACCCTGAAAAAGGGCAAGGCGGGTGCCGTGCGTCCGGAAAAACTGCGGGAATGACGTGGGGCACTCTGTATTCTGCTACAGCGCCTTGCGGCGGCGTTTCAGCGTGAACAGCGGCAGCAGCTGAATGGCGAGGATGCCGGCAAAGATCAGCGCGCATCCGGCAAGCTGAACCGGCGTCAGCCGCTCGCCGAGGAAGATCGCCCCGGCAATGGCCGCGAACAGGGTTTCAGTGGACAGGATGATCGCAGCATCGGCGGCCATCGTGTATTTCTGTGCCACCACCTGCAGGGTGAAGGCCACGGCGACGGACAGGGCCCCGGCATAGAATATCTCGAACCAGGCATTGGCGATGGCGGTGAGATCGGGTTCCTCGATGAGCAGGGCGACGACCAGGCTGAGAGTGCCGGTGATCATGAACTGGATGCAGGCGATGAGCAACGGGGCGTTGATACGGCTGGCGGCGATGCCGATGCTCAGCACATGGATGGCCCAGAAAAACGAACTGCCCAAAACCCAGAAATCGCCCGGATTGACCTCTACCGCCCCGGCGCCGCTGAGCAGCCAGGCCCCGATGACCGAACCGAGCCCCGCGGGCCAGATCAGCGGATGCGGCAGGCTACGGAAGGCGAGAAAGCCCAGAACCGGCACCAGCGGCACATAGAGAATGGTCAGGAAGCCGGCATTGCTGGCGGTGGTGTAGATCAGACCGATCTGCTGCAGGGCGGATCCGGCGAACAGGGCCAGGCCGACCAGTAGCAGCAAGGGCAGGTCCTTTCCCCTGTCGGCTGCGACCAGACGGTGACGCTGCGGCCAGGCAAGGGGCAGCAGCAGCAGCCCGCCGAGAAGAAAGCGGATGCCGGTGAAGGTGAAGGGGCCCATCGCTTCCATGCTGGTGCGCTGCACCACAAAGGTCGTGCCCCAGATCAATGCAGCCAGGGTCATCAGCATATTGGCCTTTACGCGGGTCATGGCGGTTCCGGGCTGAGGTGGTATGGATGCGGGATTGCGTATGGCGATTTCCCATCCGCTATACCCAAGGCCGGATGAGGGCGCAATCCGGTTTTGCATATTGGATACAAAATTTTCTCGCCTCCCCCTGTTGACACTCCAGTGACTGGAGGCTCCATCTGGGTCAAGGAACGAATTTATCTCCGGCCCGCGACTGCCGGTACGGTATCCCTTTCCGATACTCAATGGCCGCGGGCGGGAGCATTTTCTGAAATGGAGGAGCCCCATGGCCGCCGTTGAAATGAGTGAGCACCGCGAGCAGCGGAAAATCCGCTTCGATGTCGAAGGGATGACCTGTGCCGGCTGTGCCGCCAAGCTCGAAAAAGCACTGGCGGAAACGCCGGGCGTGATCGAGGCTAATGTGAATATTTCCCTGAACCGGGCCGATATCGTTTACGATCCGGAGGAAATCGATCCGGCCGGCCTGGTCGCCAGGGTCGATGATACCGGCTATGCGGTGAAGGCCGAACCGGTGCAGTTCGATGTCAGCGGCATGACCTGCGCCGGCTGCGCCGCCAAGGTCGAACGGGCGATCAGGTCGGTTCCCGGCGTTGTCGATGCCACTGTCAACCTGCCTCTGGAACGCGCCGATGTCCGGTTTGCCGGTGCGGCGGATCCGGAGCTGGTGGTCAGGGCCGTGGCCGATGCCGGTTTTTCCGCTCATCCGCGCGTCAGCGGCAAGAGCAAGGCGGAAAAACAGGCCGAGGAAGATGCGAAGGCGGAGGCCGCCATCCGCCGCGAAAGCATCATGCTGGTACTGGCTGCGGTGCTCAGCACGCCGCTGGTGCTGAAGATGGTCTTCCCCGGGGCGGGCTTCCTGGCCTGGCTCAGCCCCACGGTCGAATGGCTGCTGGCGACCCCGGTGCAGTTCATTGTCGGGGCGCCGTTCTACCGTAATGCCTGGAATGCCGTTCGCCACCGCACCGCCAATATGGATGTGCTGGTGGTGTTGGGCACCACGGTAACCTATCTCTACAGCCTGGCATTGCTGGTTCTGTTGGGCGAAGGGGCGGAAGGACGGCTGTATTTCGAAACCTCGGCCGTGCTGATTACCTTCATTCTGGCCGGACGCATTCTCGAAGCCCGTGCCAAACGGGGTACCACGGCGGCGATTCGTGAATTGATGGCACTGCGCCCCGAGGAGGCCCGTCTTCTGCGCGACGGCAAGGAGGTGACGGTCGGGATCGAAGATGTGGCTGTCGGCGATATCGTGCTGATCAAGCCCGGCGAGAAAGTCCCGGTCGATGGCGAGATCGTTTCCGGGGAAAGCGCGCTCGACGAATCCCTGATTACGGGAGAAAGCGTACCGGTGCGCCGCAAAAGCGGCGATATGGTCGCCTGCGGTGCCATCAACGGCGAAGGGGTGCTGCAGGTCAGGGCCACCGCCGTTGGCGAGGACAGCAGCCTTGCCCGTATCGTTCGTCTGGTGGAAAATGCCCAGTCGGGCAAGGCGCCGGTGCAGCGCCTGGTCGATAAGATCAGCGCCATTTTCGTGCCCGTGATCATCGTTTTGTCGATCCTGACCTTTATCGGCTGGTTCGCTTTCGGCGGCGGGTTCGAGAACGCGCTGATCGCGGCCGTGTCGGTGCTGGTGATTGCCTGCCCCTGTGCGCTCGGTCTGGCCACGCCGACGGCGCTGGTTGCCGGTACCGGTTCGGCGGCACGCCATGGCATCCTGATCAAGGATATCGAGGCGCTGGAGCGGGCCCATCGCGTCGATCTGGTGGTGTTCGACAAAACCGGCACCCTGACAGAAGGCAAGCCCGCCGTGCAGCGCGTTTCACCCGTCGAAGGCTGGGACGGGCAAGCCGTGCTGCGCCTGTGTGCTGCCGCCCAGCAGGGCAGCGAGCATCCGCTGGCCCGCGCCATTCTGGCCGCGGCGGAGGAGGCCGGGATCGAATTGCCGCCCTATGAGGATTTCAAGGCCGTGCCGGGGCTGGGCGTGCAGGCCCGGGTCGAGGGGCGGCAGATCCTTTGCGGCAATGGCGAGCTGATGGAAGAACAGGGCATTGATCTGACCCCGGCGGCCGCATTGCTGGCCGAGGTGGAGGAGCGGGCCGAAACCCCGTCGATCGTGGCAGTGGATGGCAAGGTGGCCGGTGTGATCGCCATCGCCGACACCATCCGCCCGACGGCACGGGAGGCCATCGCCCTGCTGAAGAAGCAAAAGGTCCGTACCGCCCTGCTCTCCGGCGATATGCCCGCTGTCGCCGCCCGGGTGGCCGAAGATCTGGGCCTTGACAGCTATCGCGGTCAGGTGCGCCCCGGCGACAAGGCCAATGAGGTGGAGAAATACCGCCGCGGCGGCCATGTCGTGGCCATGGTCGGCGACGGCGTCAACGATGCTCCGGCACTGGCGGCCGCCGATGTCGGCATCGCCATGGGCTCCGGCACCGATGTGGCGATGGAAACGGCATCCATCACCCTGATGCGCCCGGAACCGCGTCTTGTCAGCGCGGCGCTGGATGTGTCCAAGGCGACATGGCGCAAGATCCGTCAGAATCTGTTCTGGGCGTTTATCTACAACCTGATCGGCATTCCGCTGGCGATGGCCGGGCTGTTGAGCCCCGCCCTGGCCGGTCTGGCCATGGCTTTGAGCTCGGCCAGCGTCGTCAGCAGTTCGCTGTTGCTGCGCTTCTGGAAGCCGAAATTCGAGGAGGCCTGATCATGAATGTCGGAGAGGCGGCGCGCCGCGCCGGTCTGCCCATCAAGACCCTGCATTACTACGAGGAAATCGGACTGGTGCGCCCGGGGCGGCGGCCCAATGGCTATCGCAGCTATTCCGATCAGGACGTGCACAAGCTGCGGTTTCTGCAGCGCGCCCGGGGGCTGGGCTTTTCGATCGAGGAATGCCGGACGCTGCTGGCACTGTATGACGATGAAAATCGTGCCAGTGCCGATGTGCGGGCGGTGGCCATGGCCCATCTGGAGAAGGTTCGCCGCAAGATCGAGGAACTGAAGACCATCGAAGCGGTGATCGACGATCTGGTCAATAACTGTCAGGGCGATCACCGGCCGGACTGCCCGATCCTGAAGGATCTGGCCGGCGATACCCACTGATATCAGCCGGAAGCGATATCAACCGGAACGGACGGGGCGGGATTGCCGCCCCGTTGCCGTTTACCGCCCCTGTCGTCGTTGCTGCGCCTGTTTCCGCGTCTGTTGACCCTATCCGTCATTGGCGGCGCGGCGCAGCGATGAATCGCCGCTGTTGGCGGTGCGTTCACTTTTCTCCCCGAAGGCGCGGGGCAGGTAGAGGTAGATGGTGGTTCCGCGCCCCGGGGCGCTGTCGATGCTGGCCTCTCCGCCCGATTGACGCGCAAAGCCGTAAATCATGCTCAGCCCCAGCCCGCTTCCCTGACCGGGGGGCTTGGTGGTGAAGAAGGGATCGAAGGCGCGGGCGGCGGTTTCGGCATTCATGCCCGATCCCGTATCCCTGACCGTGATGCAGACATAATCGCCCGGCGGCAGGTCGCTGCCCTCTTTCTGGCTGTCGATGACAACATCGGCCGAGGAGATGATGACGGAACCGCCTTCGGGCATGGCGTCACGGGCATTGATGACAAGATTGAGCAAGGCGTTTTCGAACTGCCGCCTGTCGATGCGGGAGCGCCATTTGTTGTTCAGATCGAACTGCAAGCGGATCGAGGAACCGATGCTTCGTTCCAGAAGTTCGCGGATTTCCCTGATTACCTGTGCAATATCGACCTTTTCAGGCTGCAGGGGTTGTTTGCGGGCGAAGGCGAGAAGCTGGTGAATAAGGGCACTGCCGCGTATGGTGGCGTTCAGTGCCGTTTCGATCTTGCGCCTTTGCTTGTCGGTCAGCCGCTTATCTTCCCGCAGCAGTTCCAGATTGCCGGAAATGATGGACAGAAGATTGTTGAAATCATGGGCCAGGCCGCTGGTAAGCTGGCCGATCGCCTGCATTTTCTGCGATTGCCTGAGCTGATTTTCGATTTCGGCCTGGCGGGTGACATTCCGGCCGATACCGCGATAGCCCTGAAAGCGGCCCTGTTCATCGAAAACCGGCACGCCGCTGATTTCGATGATGAGATTGCTGCCGTCACCGCCCGTCATGTTGTAGCGGAAGTCGCGGAACGGTTCGTGCCGTTCAAGCACGGCCAGATGGGCGCGGACGAGATCCTCGTTCTTGTCGCCGAAGGAGGTCAGGTCCCGTTTGCGGCCCAGAAAGAAACTGGCCGGCCTGCCGGTGATGATTTCCGCATTGTGCGAGATATAGCTGAAACGCAGATCGGCATCCATTTCCCAGAACCAGTCCGAGGCGCTTTCGGCGAAATTCTGAAAACGCTGTTCGCTGAGGGCGAGTTTTTCCTGGCTCAGGCGGGTTTCCGTAATGTCGTGGCCGATGCCGCATATGCTGATTTCAGAGGATGCCTTGTCCTCGATCGGAAAAATGAGGAAGGAAAGTATTTTTCTGTCATCGCCCCGGCCGCATGTGATTTCCGTTTCCACGGGGCTCTGCGTACGCATTGCTTCCTCGCGCCGTGCGAAAAGCTGCAGGTGCTGTCTTGTTTCCAGGGAAGACAGAAAATCGCTGCAGGCCTGGTTGGCATAAATCATTTCGCCGTGCTCGTCCTGAAGGAAAACGAGAACCGGTGCATGTTCCAGAATGGTTTCGCTGCGATGACGGGTTTTCAGCAATTCGCGGAAGGTGCTTTCGATTGTCTTTCCCAGCAGGTTGAATTCGCGGATCGGGGAGGGGGGGAAAGAGGAAACCTCTTTTCTTCCGGTGATGCGGGATGCGAATTCCAGCACGGTCTTCAGCGACTGACGCGTTGCCCGTTGGGCGATCAGGCTGGCGATGAAGGCCGTCAGCACGATGATGGCGCTGACCAGCAGCAGGATGCGCAGATAGGCGCGATTCAGGTTGCTCAGCGGCGTGCGGTCAAAGCGGGAGATCAGCCTGACCGGCATGTCTTTTGCCTCAGCCGGGGTGATGGGCATGGCGAATTGTGCCGCCGAGGAGGGAGGGATTGTTTCCGCAGGGGAGGCGGGAGAGGCGGCGATGACCGCATCGCCCGCCATCAGAGCGAGCCTGCTGGCACTGGAAAGGCTGTGCAGTTCATCCAGCAATCTTTGGTTGTCATTGAGAACCGTTCCGGCAACGAGAAAGCCGAGAACGCGTCCCGAAACGGGATCGACGATTTCATTTTTCCTGTAGCGGATGACCAGAGGCGGGTTACCGTTGCCGACATAAGTTTTCCACGTATTGCCGGCTTCGGTTGCCGCTGTCAGTTTCTTTTCAAAATCATCAAGGATTTCCAGTCGGGGGCTGAAATCGCGCCAAGAGCCGGTTTTTGCATCGTACAGCAGAATTACATCCACTACCGGTACCGTGCTCTGGTCGAAGATGCCGTAAAGGCGTGTCTCAATGGTATTATTATCGTGGCTGCGGCTTATGATCAGGGCCATTTCATCGGCGGCAAGATCGATGACCGGCGTCAGCGAATCCCATCTGGCATTGAAGGCGACGGAAAGGATTTGCTGTTCCTTGCGCAGGAAGCGGCTGGTTTCGGCCTCCAGCGCCTTGCGCGATGCGTAATAGGCCGTTCCGGCGGTGATCAGCGCCACCAGCATCGCCATGGCGAAAAAGC
>JALXAG010000263.1 GCA_026992315.1 Sneathiellales bacterium
TCTGTCCGCGAATTTCGCCGATCTGGGCCGGCAAGGGGTGGTTGTCGATATCGATGCCGATGTTACCGATACGGCAATCGTTCTGTCGCCCCTGCCTTATGGCAAGGCGGCATCGGTGCCGGGGCGTCTGCGCCTGCGTCTGCTGAATACGCCTGCCGGGCGGCAGATTTCCGGCCTGAAACTGGCGGGACGCGGTATCGATATCGAAGGCAGTGCCGATCTTGACGGGCAGAACAATCTGCTGCGTCTCGATCTGTCGCGCGTTATCCTCGGCGATGCCGATAAGCCGGTAAACGATCTGCGTATCTCCTATCTGCGTTCCGGGCCGGGGCAGGGGCCGTTCCTTTCGGTTGCGGGCAGGATCATGGATGCCGCGCCGTTGGTGGAAAAGCTTTTTGCAGGCGATAATGCCGCCTCCCTGCCGCCGGGGCTGGACCGGCTGATGCTGTCGGCCGATATCGGCCTGCTGCATTTCGACCGGGATCTGGCGCTCAGCAATCTGAAGGCGGTGGCTTCCCTGCAGGGGGACAGGATCACGGAACTGAAACTGTCGGGCAGTTTTTCCGCCGATGCGCCGTTGCAGGCAAGCATCAGCCCCGAAGGGAACAGGCGACAGCTGCGCCTGCGCGCGGCCAATGCAGGCAATTTCCTGCGGGCGCTGAATATCTACGACAACATGCAGGGCGGTCGTCTGGCCATCAATGCCGTGATCGAGGATACGCAGCCCGACCGTCCGGTGCGCGGTTTTGCCGTGATCGAGAATTTCAGGATCAGCAACGCACCGGTGCTGGCGCAGCTTCTGTCCGTCGCATCATTGAGCGGGATTGGCGAGCTGCTGCGCGGCGAGGGCATCTCCTTCAACCGGGCGGAAGCGCCGTTCACCTATGCCAGGGGAAGGATTGCCTTCAACAAGGCCCGCGCTGCCGGCTCCGCCATCGGCCTGACGGCGCAGGGCACCTATGACGTCGCCAATGAAGCCTATGACATCAAGGGGACGATCATTCCCGCCTATACGATCAATTCGGTGCTGGGCAAGATACCGCTGCTGGGCAATCTTCTGGTCGGCCGCAAGGGCGAAGGGGTGTTCGGCGTCAACTATCTGATCACCGGCACGGCGGAAGACCCCAACGTCACCGTCAACCCCTTGTCGGCCCTGGCGCCGGGAATATTGCGCCGCATGTTTCTGGAGCCGCTGACCGGGGCTTTTGGCGGCAAGGCACCTTCTGCCGCTGAGGATGAGAACTTCTCCCTGCCGGACCGCTGATATCGATCCGGAAGGGGGCGTGTGCCCGGTTAAAGGATATTCAATCCTTCAGTATCAGGCGGACATGCCGCTTCTTGCCGGCGGACAGCTTGACCGGCCCGGCGGTGAACAGATCTTCCTGAAGGCGCATGTTCTCATCGGCGATCTTTTCATCGTCCAGGCGGGCGCCGCCGCCGCGGATCAGACGGCGCGCTTCCCCCTTCGATGCGCAGAGGCCGGCTGCAACCAGCGCATCGACAATGCCAAGCCCGTCCTCCCTTATGGTGTTCGCGGCAATCTCGACGGTCGGCAATCCTTCGCCGAGCTGCCCTTGTTCGAATGTTTTCTGCGCGGTGGCGGCGGCGGCCTCGGCGGCGGCGCGGCCACGGCACATCGCCGTCACCTCATTGGCGAGGATTTTTTTCGCCTCGTTCAGCTCCTGCCCCTCCAGGGCTTCCAGACGGGCGATTTCATCCATCGGCAGCTCGGTGAAGAGGCGCAGGAAGCGCCCGACATCGGCGTCATGAGTGTTGCGCCAGTATTGCCAGAAATCATAGGCCGGAAGCTTTTCTTCGTTCAGCCATACGGCGCCGCCGGCGGTTTTGCCCATTTTGGCGCCGGAGGCGGTGGTCAGCAGCGGCGATGTCAGGCCGAAGAGATGGGCATCGTCGATCCGCCGCCCCAGTTCGACGCCGCTGACGATATTGCCCCACTGATCCGAGCCGCCCATCTGCAGCACGCAGTCGTGGCGCCGCGACAGTTCGAGGAAATCATAGGCCTGCAGGATCATGTAATTGAATTCGAGGAAGCTCAGATGCTGCTGGCGTTTCAGGCGTTGTTCGACGCTTTCGAAGCTGAGCATGCGGTTGACCGAGAAATGCCGCCCGTAATCGCGCAGGAATTCGATATATTTCAGCCCGTCCAGCCAATCGGCGTTATTGACCATGATCGCATCCGACGGGCCGTCGCCGAAGGTGAGGTAGCTGGAAAAGACCCGCTTGATACCGGCCATGTTGGCGGCGATCTGTTCGTCGCTCAGCAGCTGGCGGCTTTCATCCTTGCCCGAGGGATCGCCGACGCGGGTGGTGCCCCCGCCCATGAGCACGATCGGCTTGTGTCCGCTCTTCTGCAGCCAGCGCAGCATCATGATCGGCAGCAGGCTGCCGACATGCAGGCTGGGGGCCGTGCAGTCAAACCCGATATAGGCGGCGATGGTGCCGGTGGCGGCTTTTTCGTCCAGGCCTTCCTTGTCCGTGCAATCGTTGATGAAGCCGCGTTCGGAAAGGATGCGGAGAAAATCGGATTTCAGGTTTGACATTTCCCACTCATGGCATTGATCTGTAACCGTATCGCCCTGGGAGCGCGCCGCCAGGGCCGGAAGGTGCTCTAGCACAACGCCGCGGCGCTGGCAAAGGCTTCGATGGCGGGCCGGGTCATGGGAAACTGGTATCTGGGAATGATGAGCGGCACTTCGCTCGACGGGGTGGATGCCGCGCTGATCGAAACCGACGGGCGGACGGTCACCGCCTGGGGGGCGGCCAGAAGCCGGGCCTATCCGCCGAAGCTGCGCACCCAATTGCGCCGTCTGCTCGATCGGGCGCCGCTGCTCGGTGCCGGCGATGAGGAGGTTCTGGCGGCCGAACACCTGCTGACGCTGGAACATGCCCGTCTGGCCCGCGAAATCTGCGCAAAGGCCCCGGCGCCGGTTGCGGCGATCGGTTTTCACGGTCAGACGATCCTGCACCGGCCGGACGAGGGGCGCAGCTGGCAGATCGGCGATGCCGGTTTGCTGGCAGGGCAATGCGCCCTGCCGGTCGTTGCCGATTTCCGCAGCGCCGATGTGGCGGCGGGGGGGCAGGGCGCGCCCCTGG
>JALXAG010000264.1 GCA_026992315.1 Sneathiellales bacterium
CCGCTGTTCCGGCCCCGGCGCCGCCGGGGCGGCTGCCGGGGCCGGAACAGCGGCCGGTGCCGCTTCCCCCTCACCGGCAGCGTTTTCCTGCGCCCGCTGCATCGCCGCCTGCAGCGCCGCCCGGTCGATCAGCCCATAGGCCGCCGCCAGCAAAGCCGCCCGGGCACGAACCGGCCCCGGCGGTGCCTGCAGGGCCGTCAGACGCAGCAATGCCGGCCTGTCCGCCATGACGGCATCCTGAGGGCGCCCCGCCGCCGTCAGCGCCGCCGCTTCGACGATATCCGGATTCTCGAACGCGGCGATCTGCACATCCATGCCGGTCAGCAGGTCGAGCAGGGCGAAGAAGCGCGGATCGTCCAGCCCCTCCTCGCGCAGCAGGTCCCCGGCCAGACGCGCCGCCGCCTCGTTGCCGGCCACCGCCTGGCACAGGGCGGCCGTCTTCTGCCAGTACAACGCCGTATGCGCGCTGGCGATATCATCGGCCACGGCCCGTTCGGCCAGGGGGCAGGCCGCTGCCAGCCCTTCATCGACCACCCGCGCCTCGAAATCCAGACGCCGGAACAGGGGGTCGTCCTCCCGCCCCGGGCTGACGGCGACGAGCTGACGCACCGAAGGCGTATCGCCGATCGCCATCAGCGCCTGCAGACGCAGGGCCAGAATATCGGTTTGCTCCGCCTCTTCCGGGGCCGGAGGCGGCACTTCAGCCCCCGTCAGCAGCAGGCGGCGGAACAGGCGCGCCAGCGCCGGGGAACGCACGGGATGCGCCGCCATCTTCAGCAGGGAGGCGATATCGGCACGGGCCATTCCCTGCCACATATCGATACCGAGCCCCCGATCGGTGCCGATCAGGGCCACCGATGCCGGATCGGGTGCGCGAAGGGAACCGATCTCGATCCCCCCGGGCGGCAGGGACGGCGGGGCGGCGGGCGCGCTTCCCGTACCAGGGGCAGCCTGTTGCCCGGGGACCGCCTGGCCCGGCGGGGGCGCCGATGGCATGGCTTTTCCCTCCGGGGCCGGCGGCGTGGCGCCGATGCCCGGAACCGGCAGCAGCGAGCGCGGACCCGCCTGCGCGGCCGCAACCGTCAGGACGGCCGCAACCGCGGCAAGAAACAGGCCGTTATTTCGGAAAACGGTCATTGGGGATCGTCTTTTCGATGGTGCTTTTGGGCGCGGGGATATCCCAGTTATTGAGGAAAAACAGCCCGGCACCGGCACCCGCCGCCAGCACAACCAGTAAGATCATCGTGAATTTCGACATTTCCCGCTTCAATCCCGTTGCATCGCCAAATCAATGACAGTAAATCGAAAACTGTGCTAGAGATCAATTGCGGCGGAAATTCGGCCCTGAAAACGCCGCTGCCCGGTATCGCGACCGCCCCCCGGCGTCGCGACCGGCAGGATTCCGGAGAATGCCCGCATATGCAGCCCTCCGGACCGTTCGGGGCGTCAACATGGATCGACCGTGAGCAACAGCGACAGTCCTTCTTCATCATCCGCTTCAACAGCGAAATCCCCTGCCGCTTCAGCGCAAGCATCGGATTCGGCTTCTGCAGCGACAGCGGAAAAGCCGTCTCTGGTTCTCGTCGGGCTGATGGGGGCGGGCAAGAGCACCATCGGCCGCCGCCTGGCCAAGCGGCTGGGCCTGCCCTTCGCCGATTCGGATCAGGAAATCGAAGCGGCGGCCGGCTGCACCATCAGCGCGTTTTTCGACCGCTATGGCGAAGACGCCTTTCGCGAGGGCGAGCGCAAGGTCATCGCCCGCCTGCTCGGCGAGGGGCCGATCGTCCTGGCCACCGGCGGCGGCGCCTTCATGGACAACCAGACCCGGGCGCTGATCAGGGAACGGGCCCGATCGATCTGGCTGCGCGCCGATCTGGAAACGCTGGTCGAACGCTGCAGCCGCCGCAATACCCGTCCGCTGCTGGCGGGAAAGGACGTCCGCGCCGTGCTGCGCGAGCTGATGGAAAAGCGCGAACCCGTCTATGCACAGGCCGATATCCACATCACCACCGGCGACGGCCCCCATGAAGAAGTGGTCGCCGCCATTATCGAAGCCCTGCGAAACCACCCCGGCACATGAGGTCATAAACCAATGCCTTCCTCTCCCATGCCAGCCGTCGCTTCCGGGAACAGTACCATTGTCCCCGTCGCCCTGGGCGAACGGGGCTACGATATTCATATCGGCCCCGGCCTGCTCGAACGCGCCGGCGATCTCGCCGGCCCGCTGCTGGCCCGGCCCTTTACCGTCATCGTCACCGATGAGAACGTCGCCGAAGCGCATCTGCCCGGATTGCAGGACAGTCTGAAGAATGCGGGCATCCTTGCCGAAGCCGTGGTTCTGCCGGCGGGGGAAGGGACGAAATCCTTCGCGATGCTGGAAAAACTGACCGACCGGTTGCTCGCCCTGAAGGTGGAACGGGGCGATACGATCATCGCGCTGGGCGGCGGCGTCATCGGCGATCTGGCCGGTTTCGCTGCCGCCATCCTGCGCCGGGGCGTCGATTTCATCCAGATTCCGACCAGCCTGCTGGCCCAGGTGGACAGCTCCGTCGGCGGCAAAACCGGCATTTCCACCCCCCGCGGCAAAAATCTGATCGGCGCCTTCCATCAGCCACGGCTGGTTCTGGCCGATATTGCCGCCCTCGATACACTGCCCCTGCGCCAGTTGCGCGCCGGATATGGCGAGGTGGTCAAATACGGCGCCCTGGGCGATGCGGCTTTCTTTGCCTGGCTGGAAACCAACGGCCCGGCCATCCTGCGCCGCGATCATGCGGCCCTGACGGAGGCGGTCGCCCGTTGCTGCCGGGCCAAGGCCGGCATCGTCGCCCGTGACGAACGCGAGGGCGGCGAACGCGCCCTGCTCAATCTCGGCCATACCTTCGGCCATGCGCTGGAGGCCGAAACCGGCTACAGCGACCGGTTGCTGCATGGCGAAGCCGTCGCCATCGGCATGGTGCAGGCATTCGATTACGCCCATGAGCTCGGCTTGTGCCCGGCGGAGGACGGGCAAAGACTGCGCCGCCATCTTGCCGCTTCCGGCCTGCCGGTGGATATGTCCGCCCTGGGGCTTGCCGGCGGGGAGGAGACCGCCGAACGGCTGCTCGAACACATCGG
>JALXAG010000265.1 GCA_026992315.1 Sneathiellales bacterium
TCCGGACCGTCCCGACTGGGGGCGGGGGCAGGTACAATCGGTTATCGCGGGACGAATCACCGTAAATTTCGAACATGCGGGCAAGCGCACGATCAATGCCGCCGTCATCAGCCTGCGGGAGATCGCCGATAATGAATGATCCCGCAGCGATGCAGAAACGCAAAAGGCAAAGGACCCGCCCAGGCATTGCCGCCGATGCGCGGGCGCGGCGGGAGATACGCGCCCTCCTGGGCGAAGCATCGCTTCAGCGCCCCTTGCTGATCGAATACCTTCACCGCCTGCAGGATCGCTTCGGCCATCTGCGTATCGCACATCTGCGCGCCCTCGCCGCCGAAATGAACCTGCCGCAAAGCGAAGTCTATGAAACCGCCAGTTTCTACCATAATTTCGACATCGCCGCAGACGGGACGGAAAAACCCGTCCCGACCGTTCACGTCTGCGACGGGCTGAGCTGCACCCTGGCCGGGGCCGAAACCCTGATCGACGAACTGACCCGCCTGGCGGCGGAAAACGGCGGCCGAAGCTTCCGGATAAGGCGCAGTTCCTGCCTTGGCCGCTGCGACGGTGCCCCGGCCGTGCGCATTGGCGAACATTGCCTGGAAAAAGCCCAAAGCGGCGATATCACCGCTGCCCTGCAACGACCGGCCCCGCCCGCTCCGCCCAAACCGCCGCTGAAGGCACAAACAGCGGCTTTCGCCGTCTATCGGCGCATCCGCGACAATGAAGCGACCGTGGATGAGGTTCTGCAGCGCATCGAGGCGGGCGACCTGCGCGGCCTTGGCGGGGCCGGCTTTCCGACGGCGCGCAAATGGCGCCTGTTTCTGCAACAGCCCCAGCCACGGCTGATGGCTGTCAACGCCGATGAAAGCGAACCCGGCGCCTTCAAGGACCGCTTTTTCCTGCTGGAACGGCGCGCCGATTTTCTCGAAGGCATGCTGATTGCCGCCGCCTGCGCCAATGTGGCCGAAATCTATATTTATCTCAGGGATGAATATGCGGACATCCGCGCCATTCTGCAGCAGGAGATCGCCGCGCTCGCGGCGCGTTTTTCCGAGCTGCCGCCGATCCGTCTGCGCCGCGGCGCCGGGGCCTATATCTGCGGCGAGGAATCGGCCATGCTGGAAAGCATCGAGGGCAAGCGCCCCTATCCGCGCCACAAACCGCCCTTCCCTGTCGAATCCGGCCTGTTCGGACGGCCGACGCTGATCAACAATGTCGAAACCCTCTCCTGGCTGCCGCAGATCCTGGGCGATGCCCCGCCAAAGGTGCCGATGCGGGCCTATTCGGTATCGGGCCGGGTGCGCATCCCCGGCGTGAAGATCGCCCCGCGCGGCATCACCATGCAGCGCCTGATCGACGACTATTGCGGCGGCATGGCCGAAGGCCACCGGCTTTACGCCTTTCTGCCCGGCGGGGCCTCGGGCGGCATCCTGCCCGCGGACAGGGCTGACCTGCCGCTGGAATTCGGTGCGCTGGAAAAGGAGGGGGCGTTCATCGGCTCCGCCTCCGTCATCGTGCTTTCCGACCGGGACGACGTGATTTCCGCGGCCCGCAATCTGATGCGCTTCTTCGCCCATGAAAGCTGCGGCCAGTGCACGCCCTGCCGTATCGGCTGTGCACGCAGTGTCGAGATGATGAGCACATCGACCTGGGATACATCCCTGCTGGAGGAACTGTCCCGCTGCATGGCCGATGCATCGATCTGCGGCCTCGGCCAGGCGGCCCCCAACGGGTTGTTGTCTATCCTGCGCCATTTCGCGGATCTTGTCCCCGGCCGGCGGAAGGGGGAGCAACCGTCATGAGCATGCACATCACCCTCGACGGAGAAACCATCGAAGTTGCCGCAGGCGAAACCATCTGGGAAGCCGCCCGGCGCCATGGCCTGACCCTGCCGCATCTGTGCCACAAGCCTGCGGAGAAACCCGGAAGCTGCGCCGGGGACGGCTACCGCCCCGATGGCAATTGCCGCGCCTGCGTGGTGGAGGTGGAAGGGGAGCGCGCGTTGACCTCCTCCTGCAACCGGCAGGTCCGGGACGGCATGGTGGTACATACCCAAAGCCCGCGCGCCGCGGCCGCCCGGCGCATGGTCTTCGAACTGCTGCTGGCCGATCAGCCGCCCCGCGACAGAAGCCCCGATGCCAATGCCCCTTTCTGGCAATGGGCCGAGCGTCTGGGGCTGGAGAAAAGCCGCTTTCCCGCCCGGCGAACCGGAGAGAGAGGGCAGGACCACAGCCACCCGGCCTTCAACGCCAATTGGGATGCCTGCATCCATTGCGATCTCTGCCGCCGCGCCTGCCGCGAAATACAGGTCAACGATGTCATCGCCATGGCCGGGCGCGGCCGGGATGTGCATATCGCCTTCGATATGGACGATCCCCTGGCTGTATCGAGCTGCGTCGCCTGCGGCGAATGCGTGCAGGCCTGCCCCACCGGCGCCCTGCTGCCGGGCGATAACGTTTCGCGATCTGACGGCGAACGGGATGTGGCCTCTGTCTGCCCTTATTGCGGGGTCGGCTGTCAGATTTCCTACCGTGTCGGAAACAATGAAATTCTCCGCGTCGATGGCCGCCCCGGCCCGGCCAACCGTTCGCGCCTCTGTATCAAGGGGCGTTTCGGTTTCGATTACGCCCGCCATCCCGACCGGCTGACCGTCCCGCTGATCCGCAGGGAGGGGGTGGCAAAGGGCGATCTGAACGGCTTCGCCCCCACCGACCCGCTGAGCCATTTCCGCGAAGCGAGCTGGGAGGAAGCGCTGGATGCGGCCGCATCGGGCCTGAAAAAGATCCGCGACGAACATGGCGGGCAGGCCCTGGCCGGTTTCGGATCGGCCAAGGGCACCAATGAAGAGGCCTATCTGTTCCAGAAGCTGGTGCGCACCGGCTTCGGCACCAACAATGTCGATCACTGCACACGGCTGTGCCATGCCTCCTCGGTCGCGGCGCTGATGGAAACCATCGGCTCCGGCGCCGTCACCGCCCCCTTCACCGATGCGGAAAAGGCCGATGTGATCATTGTCACCGGCGCCAACCCGACCTCCAATCACCCGGTGGCCGCCACCTATTTCAAACAGGCGGCCATGCGCGGCGCC
>JALXAG010000266.1 GCA_026992315.1 Sneathiellales bacterium
CCCGCCCTGCCATGCGGCCTCGAATGCGCGGGCCATACTGGCCGCTGCCTTGCCCGCACCGAGGACAATGGTTCGCCCCCGCGGCGGTGCCGGCATGCGCCCGGCAAACAGATTACGGGGATGAACAGCCTGCAGCCCGGCATCGAACAGGTCGAGAAGAAAGCGCCCCTCCGGGCTTTGTGCAATCGGTTTCATGTTGTTATTCACGATCCGTCCGCCGGCTTCCGTGATATCCGCCTTGCATTCCCTTGTGGGCGGTGCACAGGTTTTGACGAACACACCTGCCTGGCATCAGCGCATCCGCCAGACGCCATTGGCCGCCAGAATGGTTCTGTCGCCACAACTGAGCCTGCCACGCAGAAACGCCACATTGCGCCCCCGGCGAACGATCCGGGCCTGCCCCGCTATCCATCCCCTTGCCGGGTATTCGTCAAGAAAGTCGCAATTGATGCTGAGCGGGCCGAGACCGCAATCCTCCTCCCGCCGCAGTCGTTGCACGCAACCCTGCAGCAGGGCCTTGGCCGCAACCATCAGAATATGCGGGTGAACATTGCCTTCGCCATCCAGATGCGCGGCCAGCGGACAGAACATCATCCGTTCGTCATCCCCGCCGATATGGCGGTATACGGTCCCGATCAGCCCCAGGGCGGCTTTGTCTTCCTGGCGCCATTCTTCGGGCGTCCCGGGGAAGGGCGGCAATGTATTCAGCACCGGGGACATTACGACAGACCGAAATGCCTTAAAGCGGCAGTGGCCACTTCATCCCCCCATTCCTGCACGAAATGCCCCGCATGGTGCAGATTCAAGGGATCCGGGCAGGCGGGAATATGCCGGCGCAGCAAGGCCATGGCCGGCGGGCCGAGAACCGGGTCCTGATGCCCGACGGCCATGAAGCTTTCCCCCCGCCATTCGCTGGCGAACCAGTCCCGTGCCTGTCGGGCAATTGCGGCACCAGGGGCGTCGGGGCGATCGGGCACCATGTCGGGAAAGCGCCTGACGCCGGCCTTGTAGCGGATATCGGGATACGGGGCCGCATAGGCACGGCTTTCCGCCTTGCTCAGATGCGGCGTGGTCCGTGCCATCAGGGCTGCGATATCCATATCCGGATTCTTCCTGGCCCATTCCCGCCAGGCCAGAAATCCTTCGCTGAGCGGCTCTTCCCCCGTGACCAGCGCCGTATTCATGACAAGCAGGCGACTGAAGCGCTCCGGCATCGCCATCGGCAGCGTCAGCCCCAACAGCCCGCCCCAGTCCTGGCAGACCAGGGTGATATTGCGCAGATCCAGTGCCTCGATAAAGGCGATGAGAGAGCGGCGGTGAAAATCGAAGGTATAGACCTCTTCCTTCACCGGTTTGTCCGAACGGCCGAAGCCGAACAGATCCGGCGCCACGGCCCTGTGACCCGCCGCGGCAAAGACCGGCAGCATCTTGCGATAGAGATACGACCAGGTCGGCTGCCCGTGCAGGCACAGAAACACCTCGCCGCTTTCGGTTTCCCCCGTATCGACGTAATGCATGCGCAGCGGCTCGAACCCCGGCAGGTTTTCCACGTAATGCGGAACATAGGGAAAGGCCGGAATATCGATGAAGCATTCTTCCGGTGTTCTCAAGGCATCGATCATGGGCCCCCTCCCATCTGCATGCGGTATGCTTATCCGGCAACCGGGATAGAATGACAAATTGCGCAACGGCGGTCTACAATCTTCATTCCAGAATCCAGCAGACGGGAGCGTATCTGTCATTATGCGGCAATTTTCCGAAACCATAACGATCCGCAGCCGGGGACGGGGGCTGTATGACATTACCGGAGAAATCGAAACCCTTCTTCATGCCTGGCCGGTCAGCCGGGGGCTGGTGACCCTGTTCTGCAGACACAGCTCCGCTTCGCTGCTGATCCAGGAAAACGCCGATCCGGATGTTCTGCGCGATCTGGAGGATTTCTTCCGCCGCCTCGTGCCCGAAGACCCCGGCGGGTATCGTCACAGCGCCGAAGGTGCCGACGACATGCCCGCCCATATCCGCACCGCCCTGACCCAGACCAGCCTGTCCGTGCCGCTGGACGGCGGGCGCATGGCGCTTGGCACCTGGCAGGGCATCTATCTTTACGAACACCGCAGGGCGGCGCATCGGCGCCATATTCTCTGCCATGTCATTGGCGAATAGGCTTTATCGCCTTGCCGCCGGCAGTCTTTGCTCCAGCGTCGCGATCCAGCCCCGCACCCGCGCCCGGTTGACCCCGAAATCGCTGTAACCGATATGTGCCCGGCTGAAGATGGCAAAGCTCGACCGGCCCTGACCCAGGTCGATGAAGCGAATGGTGATGCTGTCGGGAAAGCCCATGAAACGGCTGTATTGCACGAAATCGTACTGACGTGCATCCACCTCGGCAGCGGTCTCTCGCAGCCGCGGGCTTTCCCGGATAACGGAAAGAAAGGCTTCCTCCAGCGCCGCCACCGTCACCGGATAAACGGGCGATTCGGCATCCGCACCGCGGCACAGGCCCGGCGGGCAGATCAGAAAACTGTTCGGCCGGCCATTCCGGCGCAGATCCGTGAAATCGATCGTCTTGTCGGGAAACGGCCCTGCCACCCGCTCCCAGATCTGACGGCCGGCCAACAGCATCAGCACCGCCCCTGCCAGCATCACGGCCAGCAGTATCAGAAGTAACATACCCGTTTTCATGAGGACTGCCCTTGTATCGTTCCTTCGCCCGGTACACATGAAAGCATATCCGCCCCCGTTCCGGGAGCGTCATGACATTCCCGGCGCGCGCCGGCACCCGCCCCGCCGGCGGCATTGCGCAAATGACCGCTTTCCTCTCACCCCAGGCTTCGCTATATCCCATGCAGCAAACACCATGAGCCCATGCAGTGCGATTTCGGACAAGAGGCGGAAACTGAAGAAAACGGCACACATATTTTCCGTCGCCCCGATGATGGACTGGACCGACCGGCACGACCGCTATCTGCTGCGCCTTATCAGCCGGCATGCGCTGCTTTACACGGAAATGGTCACCACCGGCGCCCTGATCCATGGCGAGCGGGCACGCTTCCTGCGCCATGACGCCGCCGAACACCCGGTTGCCCTGCAGCTGGGCGGCAGCGACCCGGCCGATCTGGCCACCTGCGCGGCGATGG
Source organism: Sneathiellales bacterium (assembly GCA_026992315.1). Lineage (GTDB taxonomy): Bacteria > Pseudomonadota > Alphaproteobacteria > Minwuiales > Minwuiaceae > JALXAG01. The sequence goes on from JALXAG010000266.1 coordinate 3,138, forward strand.
GGGCCGATTACGGCTATGACGAGATCAATCTGAATGTCGGCTGCCCGTCCGACCGGGTGCAGGCAGGTACCTTCGGCGCCTGCCTGATGGCCGAACCCGATCTGGTCGCCCGCTGCATCGAGGCGATGAACAAGGCCGTTGCCATTCCCGTAACCGTGAAATGCCGTATCGGTATCGACGATCAGGAGCCAGAGACCGCCCTGCGCCGCTTCATCGCCACGGTGAAGGAAGCTGGCTGTACCCGTTTCATCATCCATGCCCGCAAGGCCTGGCTCAAGGGCCTCAGCCCCAAGGAAAACCGCGACATACCGCCCCTGGACTACCCGCTGGTCCATGCAATCGCCCGGGAAAATCCGGATCTGGACATCGTCATCAACGGCGGCATCGTCACATTGGAACAGACGGAAAGCCAGCTTCGTCATGTCGATGGCGTCATGATGGGGCGGGAGGCCTATCGCCACCCCTATATTCTGGCAGAGGTGGACCGCCGCCTTTATGGCGACGACCACCCGATCCCCTCGCGCAAGGAGATCGCCGGCCTTTACGGCGAATATATCGACCGGCAGATGGCCGAAGGCGTGCCGCTGATCGCCATGACCCGCCATATTCTGGGCCTGATGCAAGGCTGCCCCGGCGCCCGTGCCTGGCGTCGTTATCTGTCGGAAAATGCCGCCGGCGACGACAGACCGGGATCGGCCATCCTGCGCCATGCCGCCAGCCTGGTGGGCGATACGCCCTGAAACCGGGAACAAGCCGTCTCAGTTGCCGCCGGCTGCCGTTGCGATGGCATTCAGCCGCGCCGCCTCATCCGTATCCGCGTCCTGAGCAGCCGCCGCCGGGGCCACCATGGCAGGGGCAGAGGCAAGCATCTGGCTGACTTCGAGAATCCACAATGCGCGCAGCCGGTCGTTCATCGCCACCATGTAACCGTTGACGGCAAAGCCCTCCAGTGGCGGAAACTCCCCTTCACGGCCAATCTGGCAATGGGCCGAACCGGTCTTTGCCCGCCCCTGCGGATCGATATCGCGATAAGCGATCCGGATCACCGCACCGGTGGTGACGGATGTCCGTTCGTAACGGTGAGATGTGTCCAACGTCCGCTTGACGAGGTTTTCACAGGCCGCGACCAGCAGGGCTTCATTCCCTGCTGCCCGCACCGCCGGCGCGGCAACGGGGGCCTCGGCATCGGATGCGAGGTTCAGCGCCGCGACCATGGACGCGATCACCAACGCAAAAAAAGCGAGAAAGCCGAAGCCAAGTTTCCACATATCAGCCATCACATGGAAAGAAGCATCTACATATTGTAGCCAAGAATACGGAATACGCAAATTATTACCCCGGAAAAGAGCATATATTCCGCTGCCTGCATCCGGAGAATAACGAAAAATATCCTAATATTTGATGCAATTTCGCCATTTTAGAATTGCTTTACATATGCCTGCGATCCTGTAGCCAACCATGGCCGAAACCGGCAAAACCTGCGGTTTGTGACGGTGGTAACAGCATCGGACATCCGATTCGTCTAAGCAATGACAGTATAACTGAAAGACAGAACGACAGAGCACGAGGATCACATCATGGGAATGCAGGCTGAACCGAATACGAAGGACCTGGCGAAAAATCTGATCGATTCCGTCGGACCGCAGCGCGGCCGTCATGTGGCGCGGCAGTTTGGCTGGTATGGCGTCGTCGCCGAAATCGACCGCATGCGCGCCAAGGAAAAGGCTGCAGCGGAAACGACACCCGCACAGGCCGGATAACACCGCTTCGGATAATCCGGGCATCGTGCCCTCGCCTTTATCCGCGGGATCGGGCATATTCTGCCCATGACGCAGGTAAAGCCGCAGAACCGCACCATCGATGCCGGGCGCCTCGGCAGGCGGGACTGGACCCGTTTCTGGATTGCCGGCGAATATGATGGCATGGAATGCCTTCATGCCGGCTTTACCGAGCACCATTACGGGCTGCACGCCCATGACACCTATATATTCGGCTGTGTGCTCCGCGGGACAGAGCATTACCGCTATCGCGGCAGCGAAACCGCCCTGACCGCCGGGCAGGCCTGTATCATCGACCCCGGCACCCTGCACGACGGCCGTCCCGGCAGGGATGGTTATGTCTACCGCATGATGTACCCTTCAGAAGGCCTGCTGCGTGCGGTTGCGCAGGACATGACGGAAAAAAACCTGGCAACACCCCATTTCGACCGACCCGTCATCGACGATCCCGAACTGACGGCCCGCATCGTCCGCCTTCATACCCTGCTGGAAAACGGCCCTCCCGACCGCCTTGCCCGCGACTCAGCCATGATGGATGTATTTTCCCTGGCCATCGGGCGCTATGGCGATGTACCGCCGCCGCCCTGGCGGGACGGGCGGGAAACCGGCATCGTCCGGCGTATCCGCGAACGGATCGACGACACGATAGAAGACAATCCCGGCCTGGACGAACTCGCCAGGGAAGCGGGGATGAGCCGCTACCGCCTGCTGCGCTGCTTTCGCCGGGAAACCGGCATGACCCTGCAGGCCTATCGCACCATGCGCCGCATCGCCCGCGTCAAGGAAATGCTGCGCCGCGGCTGCCGGCTGGCCGAAACGGCCGCCAGCAGCGGCTTTCACGATCAGGCACATATGACCCGCGTTTTCCGCGCCGCCACCGGCATGACCCCCGGCACTTATATCAGGGCGCTCGGCTCATGAGCGCAACGCAGAAAAAGACTGCCGATGAAGGACGCAGAAAACTCGGTCTGATCGAACTGATCGCCATGGGCGTCGGCGGCATGATCGGCGGGGGCATCTTTTCGGTTCTGGGGCTGGCTGTCGGCATTACCGGCCATGCGGCGCCGTTTTCCTTTTTGCTCGGCGCCCTTATCGCGCTGACCGCAGGCTACTCCTATATCCGTCTGGCGCTGAGTTTCCGCGACGATGGCGCCAGCTATACCTATCTGGCCCGGGCCTTTCCCCGTCAGCCCGCCATCGCCAGCATCGCCGGCTGGACGGTCATCACCGGCTATGTCGGCACACTGGCCCTTTATGCCTTCACCTTTGGCGCCTATGGCGCCGACCTTCTGGGCCAGGCCAGCAACGGAACGCTGCGCATGGCCCTGTCCGTTGCCGTGCTGCTGTTTTTTCTGATCGTCAATCTCGCAGGCACCCGCACAACGGGCCATACCGAGGATCTGGTCGTTTATGCCAAGATATTGTTGCTCGGCGTTTTCGCCATCGCCGGCTTCACGACCATCAGAAAAGACTATCTGACCCCGGTTTTCGATCAGGGCATCGCCTCTGTCTTCATGGCCGGGGCGCTGATCTTCGTCGCCTTTGAAGGGTTTCAGCTCATCACCAACGCCGTGCACGAAACCCGCGACCCCGGGCGCAACATTCCGCGCGGCATCTACGGATCGATCGTCATCACGTCACTGATCTATATTACGCTTGCCATCGTCGGCATCGGCAATCTTCCGGTTCCCGATCTCATAAGGGCCGAGGAATACGCCCTGGCCGCCGCCGCCAGGCCGGTACTGGGCAACGCCGGAACCGTTCTGGTCGGCATCGCCGCCCTGCTGGCGACGTCTTCGGCCATCAATGCCACGATTTTCGGTGCCGCCCGCATGATGGCCGAAATGGCCGAAGGCGGGCACATGCCCCGCCCCCTGGCCCGGCGCAACCACGCCGATGTGCCCTGGGTGGCGAATGTGCTGCTGACGGGGCTGGCCATGGCCTTCACCATGGCCGGAGGACTGGAAGTGATCGCCGCCTTTTCCAGCCTGACCTTTCTGCTTGTCTCCATCGGCGTTTCCATCGCCAATCTGCGTCTGCGCCGGAAAACGGGATCGAAGCTGTCCCTGATCCTGCCTGGCCTCGTCCTGATGAGTATCACCGTCACCCTGCTGATCGTGCATATGTGGCAGGAAAGCCCGGACAAGCTGCTGGCCATGCTGGCGATATACGGCGGCATTTTCATCTCCGAATTTCTGCACCGGCGCTTCGTCAGCAAAAAAACTTCTTGAAGCTATAGTAGCTATAGCCCCCATCTTCCTTGCAGAAGCAATGCAGGAGATGAGGCCATCCGATGAACGAACAGCCGCCCCGCACGACAAGTCACCCGAAACACGGCGCTGAATCTCATGCCGGAACGGGCTGCTGCACAGCACCGGCGCAGAATGCTCCCGGCACGGGGGATGGCGGCGCCTGTTGCGGCGGCGACATGAATCTCGCCCCGCCGCCGCCACAGGGCGCGGTGCGCTTTTATCAGGTGCGCGGCCTGGATTGCGCTGAGGAAGTGGCCATTCTCAAAAGCGCCGTCGGACCTTTGGTCGGCGGTGCGGACAACATGTATTTCGACGTTCTGCATGGCCGCATGGGCATCGCCGAAGCGGCCCTGACATCGGCCAGCGATGAAGACATCCTCCGTGCCGTGCGTAAAACCGGTATGGAAGCATCATACATCGATCCGGAAACAGATGGCGAAGGCGATGACGATGCATCGGAACGGCATAAACGCCAGCAGATGATCTTCACTTCCCTCAGCGGCATCGGCCTGCTGACGGGTCTTGGCCTGCATGTCTGGCTTTCAGGCGGCATCGGATCCCTTGCCGGTCTGTTCGCGGGCCATGAAGGCACCGCCATGCCCGGTGCCGAAATCGTCGCCTATGCCCTGGCCATTTTTACCGGTGCCCGGTTCGTGGCTGTCAAAGCCTGGTATTCGGCCCGACGCATGCGCCCCGATATCAATCTGCTGATGGTTCTCGCCGTCAGCGGGGCCATCGTCCTCGGTGAATGGTTCGAGGGGGCGGCCGTCACCTTCCTGTTCGCATTGTCGCTGCTGCTCGAATCCTGGAGCGTCGGCCGCGCCCGCCGCGCCATTGCCAGCCTGCTGGATCTGAGCCCGCAGACCGTACGGATTATCGGGGAAGACGGTACGGAAAGGGAAATTCCTGCCGCCGAGGTCGCCGTAGGCACCACCTTCATCGTGCGCCCCGGCGACCGCATCCCTCTGGACGGGCGCATTGTAAAAGGGCACAGCGCAATCGATCAGGCCCCGATCACCGGCGAAAGCGTCCCCGTGGAAAAAGACGAGGGGGACGAGGTCTATGCCGGCACCATAAACGGCAACGGTGCCCTGACGATCGTCAGCACGCAACCGGCCTCCAATACCATGCTGGCGCGGATCATCCGCATGGTGCGCGATGCCGGCAGCAAACGGGCGCAATCGGAACAATGGGTGGAAAAATTCGCCGCCGTTTACACCCCTGCCGTCATGGTCGTCGCCCTGCTGATCGCCGTCATCCCACCGCTGGCCTTCGGCGGCGCATGGGATGAATGGATTTACCGCGCCCTCGTTCTTCTGGTCATTGCCTGCCCCTGCGCGCTGGTGATCTCGACCCCCGTCAGCATTGTCGCCGCGCTGGCGGCGGCTGCCCGGGCCGGGGTGTTGATCAAGGGCGGCACCTATGTCGAACAGCCGGCACGGCTGCAGGCCCTGGCCTTCGACAAGACCGGAACCCTGACCCTGGGCAAACCGCAGGTTGTGGCCGTCAGGCCCCTCAACGGACATGACGAAGCAACGCTGCTTAAGCGGACCATGGCGCTGGAAGCCCGCTCCAGCCATCCGCTGGCACAGGCGATCCTCGCCCATGGGGAGACGGCCGGGCTGACCCCGCCAGCCGTCGAGAACATGGAAATTTTGCCCGGCATGGGCGTAACCGGAGAGGTGGAAGGGCGCTTCTACTGGCTGGGATCCCATCGCTATCTGCGCGAACGCGGTATCGACGACAGGGAGGCGCTGGATACTGCCGCAGAATTCGAAAATCAGGGATGCTCCGTCGTCGCCATCGGCACCGACGATCATGTCTGCGGCCTGATCGCCCTTGCCGACAGGCTCCGCCCCGAAGCGCCGGCGGCCCTGCAGGCCTTGCGCGAAGCCGGCGTGACCCATCTGGTGATGCTGACCGGCGACAATAGCGCCACGGCCCGATCCATCGCCCGCCAGGCAGGCATCGACGAGGTGCGTGCCGAACTGCTGCCCGCCGACAAGGTTGCCGCCGTCGAGGAGCTGGTGCAGCGCCACGGCACGGTTGCCATGGTCGGCGACGGGGTCAACGATGCCCCGGCAATGGCTCGCGCCAGCTTTGGCATCGCCATGGGAGCCGCCGGTACCGATACGGCAATCGAAGCTGCCGATATCGCGCTGATGAGCGACGACCTCAACCGGCTGCCCTGGCTGGTACGGGCATCGCGACGCACGCTTGGCATCATCAGGCAGAACATCTATTTCGCGCTTGGGGTCAAGCTGCTGTTCTTCATTCTGACCTTTGCCGGCTACGCCACCCTGTGGGGGGCGATCGCCGCCGATGTCGGCGCATCCCTGCTTGTGATCGCCAATGCCCTGCGCCTGCTGCATATGGACAGAAACCGGAACACCCCCTGAGGGCAATCACAGAACCTGCACGAATCTACAATACCCTTTGCTCCTTCCCGCCCAACATGGCGGGGAGGAGCAAGTCATGTCAGAACACCCCCATTACCGACCGACAAGCACGGCATGCCATCCGCGCCCGGCCTCCCTCTTCTGGCGGGATTTTGCCCGGGCAGCGGGACATATGGCCCCCATGACCATTGCGGCAGCACCCTTTGGTGCCCTGGTCGGCGTGCTGGCGGCAAGGCTCGGCTGGGCCCTGCCCGATGTCCTGTTCATGTCCGCGGCGGTTTTCGCCGGCGCTGCACAATTCACCGCCCTTAACATCTGGCCGGCCACCATCGCCGATCCGTCTGCCGTGGCATTGAGCATCATCGGCATCACCGCCCTGATCAACCTGCGCCACCTGTTGATGGGCGCGGCCATCGCCCCGCATATCCGCCCCCTGCCCTGGCGGATCAAGGGCCTTTTTCTTTTCGCCATGGCCGACGAGAACTGGGCCGTCGCCATGGCCGCCGCCCGGCGGCGTCCGCCCGGCGGTGCCTATCTTCTGGGGGCGACCCTGCCGTTTTACCTCAACTGGCTGGTCTGGACAGCCCTCGGCCACATTCTGGGTCAGGGGTTTCCCGATCCGGAACGCT
>JALXAG010000267.1 GCA_026992315.1 Sneathiellales bacterium
GTCTATGCCTGCGGGGAAGGCGATCGGCCGGATGCCGAGACGGTCGCGGCGGCGCAGCGGCTGTGCGCATATATCCGCAGGGCGGTGACGGCATTGGCCGGGGCCGACCTCAGGAAAACCGCCTGCCCGCCCTTTCCCCAGCCCTGAAGGAGAGGGAGCGCGGGGCGCGAAAGACAGGCATCGGCGGTGCCTTGATTTGGGCGGCTTGACCTGAGCGGCGCTGCGCCTTATGGTGCGCGCCCTGCGCCCTGGGCGCGCATTCCAGCATCCGGTATTGGTTATGCAACGCGATCACGATCCGAAGGACATACCGCTCAGCCTGCGCTTGCCGGTCGAGGAGGTGGACGCTTCGCCGCAGCCCTTCTCCTGGCGGGCAACGGCGGAGGAACGCGCGGCCCTGAAGGCCTGGCTGGGGATCGAGGATGTGCTCGATGCCGCCTTCGACGGTACCCTGCGCCGGCGCAGCGACGGTCGTTCCATCGAACTGGTGCTGAATCTGAAGGCGAAATTATTGCAAAAATGTGTTATCACGCTGGAGCCGGTTCAGACGCAGGTTGACGAAACCATCCGGCTGGTTTACACGCCTGAAGCCGATGCATCGCCGGGCTGTGATGAGCTGGATATCGACCCGCTGGCGGAAGACCCGCCGGAGGTGCTGGAAGAAGGCGGTATCGATGTCGGCCGGCTGGGATGCGAATATCTTTCCCTGGCGCTGGATCCCTATCCGCGCAAACCGGGGGCAAAGGTGACTTACGATGAGGATGGCAGCGGCGCGGTGGAGGAAGAGCATCCCTTTGCTGCGCTGGAACGGCTGAAGCGCCGCAATTGAAAATGCATGGATCGCAGGGCGGAGAATTCCGGTTCCTGCACGAGGAAAGGGAAAGGCTCCCTTTGATTGGTTGAACCCGGATGTGCCGGTGATTAGACGAGAGCAGTAAAATGGCAGTACCGAAAAAGAAAGTGTCCAAGTCCCGCCGCAATATGCGCCGTGCCCACGATGCGCTGGTGGCCAATGGCGGAACCGAATGCCCGAATTGCGGCGAACAGAAGCTGCCCCATCACGTATGCCCCGCCTGCGGGCAGTACAAGGGTCGCGATGTCGTCGATACCGGGGAAGAGTTCTGAGCCGGGTCATCTGATCGTCATCCGACATTATGGCCGCAGGCTATACCATCTCCCTTGACGCCATGGGCGGCGATGCCGCTCCTGAAATGGTGATCGAAGGGATGCGGATCGCGCGCGTCCGGTTTCCGGATACGCGCTACCTGCTGTATGGCGATGAGAGACGCATCGCCCCCTTCCTGAGCGGGGAGGAAAGCGGCTATTGCGAAATCCGCCATACGGATCAGTTCGTTTCCGGCTCCGATAAGCCGTCCCAGGCCTTGCGCAAGGGGCGGCAGTCGAGCATGCGCCTGGCCATCGATTCCGTGCGCAGCGGCGATGCCTGCGGGGTCGTTTCCGCCGGCAATACCGGTGCGCTGATGGCCATGGCCAAGTTCTCCCTGCGCACATTGCCCGGGATCGACCGTCCGGCGCTGATTTCCTTCATCCCCACCGAACGCGGCGAGAGCGTCATGCTCGATCTCGGCGCCAATGTCGTCTGCGATGCCGAGAATCTGGTGCAGTTCGCGCTGATGGGGGCGCAGTTCGCCCATGCCGTGCTCGGTTTCAAACGTCCGCGGGTCGGGCTGCTGAATGTCGGCGAGGAGGAATTGAAGGGCAATGCCACCGTCAAGGCCGCCCATGAGATTCTGCAGCATGTCGGGCTGGATAATTTCACCTATCATGGCTTCATCGAAGGCAATGACATCACCGAAGGGACCGTCGATGTCATCGTGACCGACGGCTTTACCGGCAATGTCGCCCTGAAAACGGCCGAAGGCACGGCGCGTCTGGTGACAAATTTTCTGCGTCAGGCCTTTCGCCAGTCGATCATGAGCAGAATCGGCTATATGCTGGCCGCCCCGGCACTGCGCAAGCTGCGGGAGCGGCTGGATCCGCAATCCTATAACGGCGGCGTTCTGCTGGGGCTCAACGGTATCGTGGTGAAAAGTCATGGCGGTGCCAATGCGGAAGGATTCGCCAATGCCATTGGCGTGGCGCTCGATATGGCACGCGATGGGACGATCGCACGCATCAAGGCCGATTTCGAGAATGTGGAGATGGGCCATCTTCTGGATGGCGGAAAACCGGAGGCGGGATGAGGCGCTCAATTGTCATCGGGTGCGGCGGTTATGTACCCGAACGTGTTGTAACCAATGAAGAGCTGTCCAGAACCGTCGATACCAGCGATGAATGGATCGTTGCCCGCACCGGCATTCGCGAACGGCGCATTGCCGCCGATAACGAACTGACTTCCGATCTCGGCACCAGGGCGGCCGATGCGGCATTGCGCGATGCCGGAATCGATGCCGGCGATATCGACCTGATCGTGGTTGCCACCTCCACCCCCGACGACACCTTCCCGGCGACGGCGACGAAAATTCAGGCCAATCTGGGCATCAGCGGCCCGCCTGCCTTCGACATACAGGCGGTCTGCACCGGCTTCATTTATGCGTTGACCACGGCCGACAGTCTGCTGCGGGCCGGGCAGGGGAACAGGGCCCTTGTGATCGGGGCGGAGACCTTTTCGCGGATCATCGACTGGAACGACCGCAGAACCTGCGTGCTGTTTGCCGACGGGGCCGGCGCATTGGTGCTGGAGGCGGCGGAACAGCCCGGCGATACGGCAACGGATCGCGGCATTCTGAAAAACTGCCTGCATGCGGATGGCCGTTATCGCGACCTGCTTTATGTCGATGGCGGCCCTTCCTCGACCCAGACGACCGGGCATCTGCGCATGGACGGGCGCGGCGTCTTCCGCCATGCGGTGGTAAATCTCGCCAAGGTCGTGCAGGAAGTGATGGACGGCACCGGCCTTGCGCCTGAGGATATCGACTGGCTGGTGCCTCATCAGGCCAACAAGCGCATCATCGACGGCACGGCGAAAAAGCTCGGTCTCTCTACGGACAAGGTGGTGCTGACGGTCGATCATCACGGCAATACCTCGGCTGCTTCCGTGCCCCTGGCGCTGGCCGAGGCCGCAGGAGATGGCCGTATCAACCGCGGCGATCTGCTGCTGCTGGAAGCCATGGGCGGCGGTTTTACCTGGGGTGCGTCACTGCTGCGCTGGTAGCGATTCCACGCAAGTTTTAAGAAAATTTGCTATCCCATTGATATTGACGGGTTTCTGGCCTTGGGTTAATCTTCCGGCTTAACTGAGGCGCGGGAACGATATCAGGGGAACAGGAATATGGCTCAACAAACGCTCACACGGGCGCATCTGAGTGAGGCCGTCTATCAGGAAGTCGGCTTGTCACGCAACGAATCCACGGCACTGGTCGAAAGCGTGCTCGATGCAATCTCCGACAGCCTGGTTGCAGGCGAACCGGTGAAGATTTCTTCCTTCGGCAGTTTTCAGGTTCGCCAGAAAAGCGGGCGCATGGGCCGCAATCCCAAGACCGGCGAAGAGGTGCCGATATCGCCGCGTCGTGTGCTGGTGTTCCGCGCCAGTCATGTTCTGAAGGATCGCATCAATGCCAGCCAGGGTGGAAAATGATGCCTGCCCGGGCAGGTGAAGCATGAGCGGCGGCAAATCCCCGGACGCTTTTCGCACGATCAGCGAAGTGGCGGGGGAACTGGACGTTCCCCAGCATGTTCTGCGTTTCTGGGAAACGAAATTTCCTCAGGTCAAGCCGATGAAGCGCGGCGGGGGGCGGCGTTATTACCGTCCCGATGACGTGGCGCTGTTGCGGCGCATCCGTTCGCTGCTTTATGAGGACGGTTACACGATCAAGGGCGTGCAGAAGGTGCTGCGCGAACACGGTGTCAGGGCCGTGATCGCAGGCGCGCCTTCATCGCCGGCCCTTGGCTCGACCGCGGCCGAGATTGTGCCGGCACCGCCGGACGGCGCAGAACAGGCAGGGCAGACGGCAGCGCTGTTTGCCGATCTTCCCGCCGGTGGCGGTGAGGGGGCGGTTGCGTCCTCCTCTGCCGTGGCGGCGGAATTGCAGGCGGTTCTCGACGATATGAAGCGCCTTCGCGCCGTTCTTACCGGCGCGGCGACGGGGGAGGGGAAAAAAACCGTTTAATCCATTGCGCCGGTCCCGGGGCGGCGCTATATTCGGCGCGCTTTCGCCCCTCGCCTGAGGCGCGGACAGCATTTTCCGGATGTCGGAGCGTAGCGCAGCCTGGTAGCGCACCATACTGGGGGTGTGGGGGTCGTGGGTTCAAATCCCGCCGCTCCGACCATCCGGAAAATGTCCATGCCGGACAGATGTTCCTCTTAACGGTCGGATGACCGGATCTCCTGATTTCAGCAACGAATCGTGTTTTCCGCGGGAACGCGGATAGCCTGCGCAGCTCTGTTGCGGCGCGGCTGTTTCTTTGGCTGTATGCTGTAATCGGCGGGCGGAATCAGGTAGGTGCTCAGCCGCCGCCCAGATTCTCCAGCGCCTTCTGATAGGAGGCCAGCTGCTTGGCCAGATATTTCGGCGGGGCCTTCAGCATTTCGAGCTGGCGCTTCAGTTCTTCTTCATCCACCTCCGTGTTGGTGTAGGCCTTGAAGGCCTTTTTCACCAGCACCTCGGCGGCCTTGATATGGGCCACGGCTTCCTGTGCCTTCTCCTTATCGCTCAGGGAAAGGCCGGGGAAGAAGTTCAGGGCAAAGGTTTTCTTGTCCTGTTCGGAAGTATCGACCCCCTTGGGCGGTTTGCCGAAAATGGTTTCCGCCGACAGGCCCAGACCGGCGAGGGCATCGTTGCCGGACGAACCGGGGCGCAGGGTGATCTCGCCCTTGTTCACGGCCTCGATCTTGAGCTGATAGCGCCCGCCGGAGGCGAAGACCATCTTGGCCCGTCCCGCGGTGCCCAGCGCGCGGTTGATCTTGAAGGCGAGCTCGTTGAAGGTATCGGAGGCATTGATATTGATCTTTGTCGCCGCCCGTCCGTTGACGCCAAGGAAGAAATACTGTCCCGGCCGCACGGAGGAATTGGCGGTGACGAGGGCGGAGGGCAGGCCCTTGACCTCGCCGCGGGGCAGGCCGAGCGCGGTAAGAATGGAGGAGCCGTCCGTATCGACGGCGATCGACGTGGCGCTGGCCGTGCCGCCGGCGCCGCTGAACTGATGGGTCCATTGCACGCTGCCGGTGGCATCGAGGCGGCTGACGAAGCCATCCTTGTAGGCGCCGTTCATGGCCGTGCCGAGGATGCCGCCGCCGGTTTCGCCCGATACATAGATGTCGCTGCCCGAAACCTTGATGTCGCGTGCCTTGTCGCTTGCGCTGCTGCCGAGATAGCTGGTCCAGCTCACGGTGCCTGTGGTGGTATCGATCTTGGCGGCATAGGCATCCTGTCCGCCCTGATGGGCGGCCCCGGCCGAAGCGGGCAGGGCGGCATCGGTGGTGCTGCCGGCGACATAGAGATTGCCCGAGACATCGAAGCTCAGGGCGCTGATGGTGGTGTTTTCCCCGGCAGCGCCCAGGTCGATGCTGAAGCTGCTGTCGATTGCCAGGGTCGTGCCGTCATAGCGGCGGATGAAGCCCTTGCCGTCGTCATTGCCGGCGATATAGACATTGCCGCCGGAAAAGCCGATTGCCGTCGCCTCTTCGCTGCCGGTATCGCCGAACTGCACATTGCCGAGCAGGTTGCCGCTGCTGTCCAGGCGCTGCAGATAGGCATCCTTCCCCCCGCCATGGGTGGCGCCGGAAAGGGCGTTGTTGGTATAGCCGGCGACATAGATCTCGTCATTGCTGCCGACGGTAACGGCCAGGGCGCCATCGGCGGTGCCGGGGGCCGCCTGTCGGGTCCATAATTCCTCGCCCGCGCTGGAATATTTGGTGATGAAGCTGTCGGTGCCGCCGCCATAGGCCGTTTCCGTCAGGCGGTCTTCTGTCGTGCCGGCGATGATGACGTTGTCCTGGCTGTCGACGGCAACGGAAAAGCCGCGCGAGGTATCGGCGGAACCGAGGATCTGCGTCCACAGCAGATTGCCGGAGGCATCGAATTTCTGCAGGATGGCATCTTCCGGGCCCAGCGGGTTCTGACCGTCCACGGGGCCGGAGGTGGAACCGACGACATAGAGATTGCCCTGGCTGTCGGTTACCGAGGATTGCGGATTGATCGCACCGTCCTTTTCGGCATCGACATCGAAACGTTTCTTGAAATCGACCTGGGGCGTACTCGCCAGATCGTTAATCCGCCGCAGGGCCAGGGCGCTGGTATCGCCCGTGCCGCTGGTGGCGGCGATATAGACCGAGGGCTGGCCGGTCGTCGGGATGAATTCGATGGTTTCGGCACTGGAACGGCGCATTTCCAGCGTGTATTCGCCGACTTCCTTGAAGGTCAGGGCGAAGGTGGTGGCCATGCCGGCGTCATCGAGCTTCTGATTGATCAGATCGATGATATTGCGATAGCTTTTGGCATTGCTGCCAAGATCGGCCATGTCGATAACCACATCGGTTGTCGTGCCGCCCTTGGTGATGCGCATGGTGAATTTGTCGGTGGCGCCGATACCGGGAATGTCGTCGGTGACATTGGTGATTTTTCGCTGAATGGGGAAATAGGCGGTGCCGGAAGGCGCCATGGCCGTGCTTTTCAGGCTGTTTTTCCGGCGACCGAAATTGACGGTGACATCCTCCAGCTTGGCGCTCTTGATGAAATCCTGCAATTCGCTTTCATAGCGGTCCCACTGCTTTTCCAGGCGGGCGCTCAAAGACTTGGCCGAAGGATCGTTGGCGGCGAACTCGGCCAATTTCCGCATTTTGCCGAGCGCCTTGTACATGGCGAAGAGATTGCGGGTCGTCTCATCCAGCCGCCGGTCGCGGAAGAGAGGGTCGCTCTTATCGACCAGGGGGCGGCTCGTGAACAGTTCCTGCCTGTCCCGGGCGCTGAACCTGACCTTGTCTTCGCCGTCCCCGCTGTCCTCTTCGGGCACATCCCAGGGGGCGACGACGTCCTGGGGCAAGGTGGCGGCCTTGCCGGCCTGTTCGCGGTTGAATGCCTTGAGCTGGGCAGCCCCGTAGCGCAGAAAGCGCTGGCTTTCGTTATAGGCCGAGATCAGGCTCAGATCGACCTGTATGATGCTGAAATTCGAGGCCACGTTTTCACCGCTCGTATTGATACCCACATTGCAGGGTGGCAGTGCGGCGTTAATATCCGGTTAAGGGATGGCGTTCTCAGGACCGGGCCAGCCTTGTCCGGCATTTTCGGCCATTGAAGGAGAGCACGGCTTCCTGTTCGTCGGTGTCGGCCTTCAGCTGGATGAGAATTTTCAGATTGTTACCCTGAACCAGCCTGATGAGCCCGTCATCCGGAATTGCACCGCTGTGTTCAAAGACAGTGTCTCGTTCCTCTGCCCGGGTTTCGGATGTGACTTTCCTTACCCTGGCTTTCCAGCGGCCGTTATGCAGATCGAGGGCAATGGCGAATGAGAACGGGACCTGATCTTCTCCGGCAAATCGGCAGCTATCCTGCCGGGAAGCATAGCGGGCGTTCAAGCCCAGCAGCATGGCGGTTTTGCGTTCGCTGGCGATTTCCTGTTTCAGCGTTTCCTGCAAAGCTATTTCCTCGCGCAGTTCCGCATGAATTCTTTTTTCCAGGGCCATCGCCTCGCGCAGTTCATCCTCTTTTTCCTTTTTCTTGCCGATGTCGGCGATGCGTATGCGGGCGATATCGGCAAAGCTTCCGGCAGGCCAGCGTTTCAGATAGCTTCGATAGGCGGCAATGCTGTCGCTTTTCTCCACGGCCTCCCAGAAGGCGAGCTCGGTTTCGGAGGTGGCACCTCGAAGCTGCGGGGCGGCGCCGGGGCGAGGCTGTCCGGCTGTGTTTTCTGTCGTTATTGCCGACCCCTTTCCGTCGTTATAGGAGAACGACACCGGGACGAACAGGAAATCGCCGCCGTCATGGCCGGCCTTGCGGATGTCGGCATATTCCGGGGTCTGATCGGAATTTTCGGTGACATAAACACGCAGCCGGCGGAACAGGTGATGTCCCTCGATGACGGTGTCGTTTTCGCGCAAGGCATCGATGAATGCGCGGGCAAAGACGGAATTCCTGCCGCCGCCGCCATCGAGCACCGGTTCGAGCCCGCCCGATGTCAGGGCCGTGCGGGAGCGTTTTTCGTTCATTCGCTCCAGCCAGGCGGCGCGGTCGCGGGCTGTCTGCAGTTGCGCCGGGACCGAACGGGTAAGGGTGCCGGAATAGCAGCTGTCGGCCACGATCAGGACATGGCGCGATGCCATTGCCTTGGCATTGCGGGTAATGGTGCCGACTTCGATCCATTCCGCTTCGTTATCCGCCTCGGCATCGACGGGCAGCCAGAAACCGGTGTCGGTTTCGGCGTCCAGAACACCGTGGCCGGCATAATATATCAGCAGATTGTCGTTTTCCTGCAGCGTGGCGCGGAACCGGTCCAGCGCCTTGATGATCTCAACCCGCGTGGCATCGAGAAGAAGCGTCGTCGTGAAGCCGTATTTGCGTTCGAGGATTTTCGCAACATCGCTCGCATCCTCGCGCGCGGTTTTCAGCGCAGGCAGATTTTTATAGGCATTGATGCCGATCACCAGTGCAAAATATCTTCCGATATCTATCTTTCTGTCTGCATATTCGATGACGCGCGCCTTCACCGGCTGCTGAAGCGTCAGCAGCATTACCGTGAACAAGACAACGATCAATCCGGAAAACTGCTTCATCGTCATGCTTTTTCTTTCCGACGCAGATTGTTCTGGCAGCTATTGTAGCCTCCCGGGGCTGAAGATAAAGTGATGGCCGCTTCATCAGCGGCTATGCACCGGAAAGCCGGCTCCGGAAGCGGTGAATTCTGGAAACAACAGAGTCGAGAGCGGGGATCGTGGCGAAGGGCGGAGAAAAAAAGGGGAATGCCGTTTTGGGGATCTGGCTGCTGACAGTGGCCTTTCTGGTCTTCTGCATGGTGGTGTTGGGCGGGGTGACGCGGCTGACCGAATCCGGCCTGTCCATGGTTGACTGGCGGCCGGTGACCGGCTGGCTGCCGCCGCTCGACGATGCGGACTGGCAGGCGGAATTCGATAAATACAAACAGTTTCCCGAATATCAGAAAGTCAACCGGGGCATGAGCCTCGATGATTTCAAGATGATCTT
Organism: Sneathiellales bacterium; assembly: GCA_026992315.1. GTDB lineage: Bacteria > Pseudomonadota > Alphaproteobacteria > Minwuiales > Minwuiaceae > JALXAG01. The sequence goes on from JALXAG010000267.1 coordinate 9,156, forward strand.
CGCTTTCGAATATGCCCATCGTCTGCTGGGGCGGATCATCGGGCTGGCCTTCATTCTGCCGCTGCTGTTCTTCTGGTGGCGTGGGCTTGTCGGACGGCGGGATATTCTGCCCTTGCTGGGGCTGTTTCTGCTGGGCGGGCTTCAGGGGGGAATCGGCTGGTTCATGGTGGCCTCCGGCCTGGTCGACCGCCCCGATGTCAGCCAGTACCGCCTGGCTCTGCATCTGTTTGCGGCATTGCTGATCTTTTCGCTGCTGCTGTGGCGGGGCTGGATGTATCTGGCCCCGCCGCCGCCACTGAAGGGGCAGGCGCAAAAGCTTCGCCCCTATGCCTGGCTGCTGCTGGCGGCCGTGGCGGTTCAGATTATTCTCGGCGCCTTCGTTGCCGGGACCAATGCCGGTTTCTCCTACAATACTTTTCCGCTGATGGACGGGGCGTTCATCCCCGACGGGCTGGGTCAATTACAGCCCTGGTGGCTGAACCTGTTTGAAAACACCATCACGATCCAGTTCGATCATCGCATCGGCGCCTATGCGGTCACGATGCTGGCGCTGGTTCTGGTCATGCAGACGGCCCGCCATCTGCCCGATGCTGGCATGATGCGCGCCGCCTGGCGGGTCATGGCGGCGGTAATCGCCCAGTTCTTTCTGGGGGTGGCGACATTGCTGGCGGTGGTGCCGGTTTCCCTCGGCGCCCTTCATCAGGCCGGTGCGGTGATCGTGCTGGGCTTCGTTCTGCGTTATATCTATCTGCTGCAGGGGAAGGCGGCATGAGCATTCTTTCCGTCTATGTCACGGCCCCCGATGAAGCGACGGCCCTGCACATAGCAAGAACGGTCGTGAACGAACGTCTGGCGGCCTGTGCCAACATTCTTTCGGGCGGCTGCCGTTCCGTCTATCGCTGGCAGGGGCAGGTGGAAGAAGCCGAGGA